>JAGGDZ010000385.1 GCA_024648655.1 Chloroflexota bacterium
TGTCAGCCTCGATGTCTTCGACGTCAAACCCGAAGTGCTCAAGGCCCAGGCGGTTCAGCTCCGCCGTGGCGCGCTCGTCGGAAGATCCCGGCGCCTGCGACGATATGTTCAGACGGACGGGCGTGCCCAAGTCCATACTTATCGTGACCGTGCCAGGCATGACCTCTCGCTCCGAGACCTTATTGGCCCCGAAGTGCTCCGTGTACCAGGCTGCCGACGCGGATGGATCCGCAGAGCGTATGTGGACGTGGTTGATGGTGTATGCCATGAATCGGTTCCCTCTACTTTGGCGTGGCGCGATCTGCCGACAGGTCTCTCAGCCGGTGCGACATTGGCAGAAATCCAGTTCAGCCTATCTCTTGCCGATGTTGCTATTCAAGTGTAGCCATTCGGCCTCTATATGCCAATTCGTAAGACATCGATGGATTGGGTAAACTAGTCATGGCGTTCAAGACAACCCCATACGGGGCAGAATGAAACCAAGCTATGCTGTAACGCGGACCAGGTGATTAATGCCCTCTACAGCTACTGCATACGACGCAGAGCATTCCCTGTGGATGAAGTGGCGGCTGCCAGGACTGGTCACAGTTGGTATTCTGGCAGTGGTCTTCATCCTGTTTGTAGCTCGGGGCGCACTGCTTCCAATTGTCATAAGCGTCATCGTGGCAGAGCTTCTGTTTCCGATTGTCGCTTTTGTAGAAGCACTGCTTCCCGGCCATAAGCGTTACCCACGGGCGGCCAGACTCTTCACTATTGCGATCATATACATCATCTTCTTCGCGCTGTTGTCGATACTTCTCTACCTTACTATCCGCCCCATATTCAAAGAGGTGCAGGAGTTTATAGAGACCGCTCCGCGTATATACGAGCAGGCGAAACTGACCATAGAGACGCGGATGGAAGAGTTCGACCGTCAGGTGCCGGAAGAGGTGAAAGCGCAGCTTGAGGAGTGGCTCCGATCCGCGAGCAGTGTAATCGGCAAAGCAGCGATGGCCATTCTGACAAAGACCCTGATGGGAATAACCGGGACAATATCCGTCGTTATCGGCCTCGTGATAGTTCCGTTCCTGCTGTTTT
>JAGGDZ010000427.1 GCA_024648655.1 Chloroflexota bacterium
TCACTTTCAAATATATGGTACGGTTTATACAAAACAGGCAAAATGGCCTGACTTTGGCGCTTTTAGCACGGAAATCCGCCTTTTTCGGGCCGGACAAACTGAATGTCAACACGCCCTAGCCTGCACCGTTCGGGCGTGGTCTGATGCTATAAGATAGCCGTAACAGCCATTACCATCAGAGAAGCCGCAGGCAAATACCTCCCCAACACGATTGCTCCATAGGGCAGCAACCGCAGCGGCCCGGCTTGCCACCATCCGGAAGTCATCTCTTCTACCATCGCCCGCCGGGGCAACTTCCAGGCGATGAGGGCAGCTCCGGAGAATCCCACCACCACGACAACTCCCGAGCTGATAATCTGGTCGGCCCACTCAAGAAAAGGCCGCCCCGAAATGGACAGGTCAACAGGAGTGAAACTCAACGCTGATGGTATTCCCAGTGCGACGGTAGCTCCGGTGGCAATCAGGGCAGCTGTGTTTTCAGAAAGGGCAAGTTCGTACCGAAGCGGCGCTGTCGCCACGGCAAGCAGGCTGTAACACGAGCTGAATGCCGCGACAAACAGGGATCCGAAGAAGAACGGGGCCAAGATCCTGCCGCTCGGCAGTTCGCCGAAAACCTGAGGAAACGCCGTAAAGGAAAGCTGACTGCCGGTGTCCGGCGCGATTCCAAAAGTGTATATGATAGAAAAAACTGCGATACCCACGGTCAGCGAGATCGCCGAATTTGTGGCGGCAACGGCAGCAGCGGAAGTCAGGATGTTGACGTTTCTGGGAATGTAGCTCCCGTAAGTGATAAGAACTCCCGTGCCGACACCGAGGGAAAAGAAGGCTTGCCCCGCCGCCATGCGCCAGGTCTGGGGATCAAGAAAAAGAGCCAGGTCGAACGAGAAGTAGAAAGCCATCGCTTCCACGCTCCCAGACAGGGTCTGGCTGTATATTGCCAGCAGCGCTACCATTGCCACCAGCGCTGGCATCAGCGCCTTACTCAGGATTTCTATGCTTCCGGTACCACGTCGGAGGACCAGAAATACCAGCAGTCCAACAGCAAGAAAGTACCAAACGGACGAAAAGCCTGAAGTGAAATCCCCGAACGGCCTTAGGTCGCCCCTGAATGAGTCAACCAGATATCCTAGAGTCCATCCCGTAACGACCGCGTAGTAGCTCATCATCACGACAGGCACGGCTACGACAAGCCAACCCAGCCAAGAGCCGTAGTGCATGTTAATGCGCCGGAATACTCCCACAGGGCCCCGGTCAGTCAGGCTGCCGGCGGTGGTCTCCAGCGTAAACAGGGGCAGCCCGACGGCCAGAATGCAGAGTGCGTAGCAGAGAATGAAGGTGCCACCTCCGTTTTCGCCCACCATATAAGGGAAGCGCCAGAGGTTTCCCAGACCGACAGCCGCGGCGACTGACGAAACAATGAAGGCGCGCTGGGAGGTCCATTCCGGGCGAACCGGCAGGGGCCTTCCACTCTTCTGAGTCATATCCGCATCCTTCCTGTGCACATCCGCAGGAGCCTATCGTCTGTTCGATGTGTCCCGTCCTATTGGGCCGCGGGGGGCTGCTGCTCCTGTACCCCGATAGCGGCGAATTCCCGGGCTGCATGGGCCATCTCCCGCAGCCGACTTTCAACGAGATGGTGGACTGTTCCGTCAAGGTAGGTGCCATCTTCCCGGCGCTCGCCTGCTGGAATGCCGGTCAGAACCTCGATACCTTCGTCAACGGTGGATACCCCAAAAATGTGAAAGCGGCATTCTTCTACTGCTGCGACCACTTCGTCGTTAAGGGTGAGGTGTTTCAGATTGTCACTCGGCACGATTACGCCTTGTCGGCCAGTCAGTCCCTTGGATTTGCAGACCTCAAAGAAGCCTTCGATCTTTTGAGTCGCGCCTCCTATCGCCTGTACGTTTCCGTTCTGGTCCACTGAGCCTGTTACGGCGATTCCTTGTGCGACAGGTATGCCCGATATTGCGGAAAGCAGAGCGTAAAGCTCCGCGGAGGAGGCGCTATCGCCATCGACTTCGCTGTAGCTCTGCTCGAACCCGATGCTAGCGTTCAGAGACAAAGGCTTGTCGTAGCCGTATTTCCCCCTCAGGTAACCGGTCAGCACCATGAAGCCCTTGTCGTGGAATTTACCGCTGAGCTTTGTCTCCCTATCGACATTGACGAGCTGGCCCCGACCCAACGAGACGCGCGCCGTTATGCGGCTCGGTTTTCCGAACACGGCATCCCCAAACGTCAGTATCGCCAGACCGTTTACCTGTCCTACAGTTTCTCCATCGGTCGAGATGCGTATGATGCCATCTTCGATCAGTTCGCGGAGCCGATCCTTCGTCATGCTTGAGCGGTATCGGCGCTGCTTTATCGCCTTCTCCACGTGGTCGCCCATTACCGTGTCGCTTCCGGCTGAGCTTGCCCAATAGTTGGCCTCGGTGAGTATATCGACGACGTCAATGAACCGGGTCGTCAGTTTTTCCTGATGTTCCGCTAACCGGCTGGAGTGGTCGATAATCCGCGCCACGGCTGTCTTGTGAAACGGCTTCAGGCCTCCTTCGCGACTGCGCGCCGCTACGAAAGCGGCGTACTCGGCGACATTCTCGGGACTTCGCTGCATCACGGTGTCGAAGTGGGCCACGACCTTGAAGTAGCGCCGAAAGTCTTCGTCCAGCGTCTGAAGTAATCTCAGTATGTCAGGAGTGCCGGCGATTACGATCTTGGCGTTCACCGGGATCGGTTTCGGGCGCAGTGTTGAAGTTGGCAGTGGGCTGTATTGCTCCCCCATATTCTCGATGCGCACCTCCCCGCTTCGGAGGGTTCTCCTGAGAGTTTGCCAAGAGAGAGGACTGGCGAGAATGTCGTGCGCCTGCAGCACCAGGAAGCCGCCGTTTGCTTCGTGAATGGCGCCGCACTTGACCATCATGTGGTCGGTGACGAGGGTCCCCATCCGTGCCCGATAGTCGATGCGCCCAAAAAGGTTATAGTAGGTGGGATTGTGCTCGAAGACGATCGGAGCGTAGTCGCAGTTGGCGTTGTTTATGAGTTCGTTAACTTTGTACTTGACGAAGGGATCTTCGTTGGCGAGCGACCACTTTGGCTGGACCTGAGCGGGATCATCCGGCTTGAGAGCTTCGAGATGCTCTACCAGGTCCGACTCCACCTGGTCCAGGTAGGCGACGACAGCGGCATGGTCCGCATACTTCTCCTGCAACTCGTCGATTATCGGCGTCAAAGTGAATCGGACTATCTCCTCGTCGATTTCCCGCGTCTCCTCTTGAGCCGCCTTGCCCAGCCTCCTGATGTCGGCCAGCACACGGCCGATGGCTTGCCGCAGCATGCTCGCCTGCTCGTTTATCGATTCCCGCTCTGCTTCGGACAAGGCACTGTATTCCTGGTTGGACAGTAGGCGGCCCTCCCTCACGGGAACAGGCGTAATGCCGCCGGGTGTGGACCTGAGAGTGAAGCCCGCCTGGATCGCTGTCTTTTCAAGATCTTCGCCCATCTCCAGACGCTTAGCCTCAAGATCCTGCATCGCCGTCTCTATACGCTCCCTATAGTCATCGCTTTCGAAGACCTTGGGAACATCTCGACGAACCGTATCCACCAGATCGGCCATATCGGCCGCTAACACTCGCATCATGCCGCACGGAAGACTGATAGCCTCGGGCTGTGAAGGATCCTGGAAATTATAGACGTATCCCCAATCCGGGGGGATATCTTTACCCGCCGCCACATGTTCCAAATGCGTCCTCAAAGCCGTATTCCTTCCGGTTCCCGGAGGTCCGGATATAAATAGATTGAAACCTGGCTGCTGAATGTCCAGCGCAAGTTGGAGAGCGCTGAACGCTCGCTCCTGCCCTATCATTCCTTCTAGGGAGGTGAGATCCTCAGTGGTCTCGAAGCCGAGACTGTCGGGATCACACTTCTTGTTCAACATCTCAGGGGGAACTTCGAACTGTTCGGCGACCATTGTGACTATCCTTCGTGACTATCCTTCGCACGCTGCCGTGCAGGAAGTATGCGGCTCTGCGGGCTGTCATCCTAAAGCATCATCGGGAAGAGGCGTCGGAACTAGCAGGACAGCGTTCTCAGGATGTCCACCAGGTCCCAGGGATCGAAGGGCTTGGCGAAAAATCGGCCACCGACCGGGCCGTAAAGCTCGATAACGTGTTCTATGTCCTGCGCCGACATAACTATCCAGTGCAGGGGCTTTCGGTGAGGCTTAGAGGTTTCTCTCAGTCGGTCCAGGACCAAGCGGCCAAGGTCGTCGGGGAGATCGGGGTCGATGACCACCGCTTCCACCTGGGACGCATCCAGCACTTGCAGAGCGTCAGCTCCGGAGGATGCAAGGATCGTGTCCAGCCCAGCGGCCCGAAAGGACAACAGCAGCATCCTACTCACGCTTCTGTCAGTCTCGACTATGAGAACTCTACGCCTACCTGTGCCCATGATCGTCCACCGATAGTCCCCACCTCCATTTGGGTATTTGATAATCATTTGTTAATCAGAGGATAGGCTGCTCCTTGTCGCTAGCGTGTGAATGAGGCGGCAATTCATGTGAAAATCGTGTGAATGCTCAACCGAAGGACGACTTCTGGTTCCTGCCATCGGGGTGGACACGGATGTCCCGATTCGTCAGGAGGAGAGTGGTCCTGCCATCCGATAGCCGACCTGGGGTAAAGTGAAGATGAACCGCGGCCTGCGCGCGTCGTCTCCAAGCTTGCGACGGAGATTACGTACTATCGCGCGCACGAGCTGGCTCTCTCCTGAATATTCGGGGCCCCATACTCGCTGCAGAATCTGGTCGTGCGTCAACACCCGACCCGCGTTGGTAGCCAGCTCGTGGAGGAGCTTGTACTCAGTTGGAGTGAGCTTAATTTCTTCCCCGGATACTGAAACGCTGCGCGATGCGAAGTCGATAATCATTTCGTCAAGCTCGAATGGAGGCCGGACCTCCATCTGATCCATGAGCACCCTACGGCGCAGCAATGCCTCGATCCTAGCCAGCAGTTCCGACGGCGAGAAAGGCTTGGTAATGTAGTCATCGGCGCCCAATCTCAGCGCCCGCACCGTGTGCTCCTCGTCGTCTCTGGCCGTAACGCAGATTACTGGCACGCCGGAAATCTCTCGGATACGCTGTAGAAGATCGAAACCGCTGGCGTTGGGGAACATGAGGTCCAGCAAGACGAGTTGCGGCTCCTCCAGCTCGACCAGCCCCAATACCTCGGACGGGTCGACCGTAACCAAGGGCCTGTAGCCTGCCCGCTGCAGCGTGCTCTGTATGTAGCGCAGGGCCTGCGGTTCGTCGTCGACTGCCAGGACTTTGGTTTTCACCCCTGCCTCGGAGACCCTCCCGATGTGATAGGCACGCCGGCTGACGTCAGCCAGCGTCGGAGCATGACCTTCGGGAGCAATTGGCAGTGTGAAACTGAAGGTTGTTCCCTGACCTTCTCCGGGGCTGGTTGCCCAGATTCGCCCGCCGTGCGCCTCTACGATACCCTTGCAAATCGTCAGTCCCAGACCGCTGCCGCGAAATCCGTTCTCCGCCTCTCCGCCCGCTTGGTAGAACTTCCTGAAGACATAGGGCAGACTGTCCGGTCTGATGCCACGACCTTCGTCACGCACATGAATGGTTACCTTGTCGGCTTCCGATTCCACCTCGATGGTGACGGTGGTGGTTTCGGGCGAATACTTGCCAGCGTTGCTCAGAAGGTTGTTCAGTACCTGGACGATCCTGCGGCGATCGGCATCCACCAGCGTAAGTTCGGGCTGCATCCTAATACTGATCTCTTGGTAACCGCCGTTCAGAGCGAACATCGACATCGCCTCTTCAAGCGCTTCCCGGAAGTCGAAGGGGGTTAGGGTGACCGACAGCTGTCCGGCTTCGATGCGGGTCACGTCCAGCAGATTGTTGATGAGGTCACGCATCCTGTCCGCTTGCTCGTCGATAATCTGAAAGAATTCTCCTATCTCCCTTTCGTCCAAGGGATTGGGGCTACCCAATACAGTGGCGGCTGAGCCTTTTATGGCCGTCAGCGGGGTTCTCAGCTCATGGCTGACTATGCCCAAGAATTCGCTCTTCAGCCTCTCCATCTCCTCCAGCGGTGAGAGATCCTGGATGATCGACACGGCCGCGGCAATCTCTTCCCGCTCTCCGTAGATGGGAGCGGCGCTCACGAGCGTAAAGACCTTCCGTCCGTCCGCGAATCTGTGGACTATCTCCTCCGCCCGAACGATCTCACCCCTGTTCAGCGCCCGCAGTATCGGAGTGTCTTCGCCAATCTCCGAGCCGTCGGGAGTTTCCCCCACTGCTTGATCGTGGTCGCCTAAGGCGTCCCCTTGCTCGTAAGAGATGCCCAGGATGCGTTCGGCCTCTCGATTCACCATAAGCACCCGCTCACTGCCGGCCTCGATCATCAGCACTCCAACGGGCGATAAGCGCACGAGCGATTCGAGACGTCGTCGCTCGTCTTCTAGCGCCTCGAACTGCTGGGCGTTGCGGATTGCCAGAGCGGCCTGGGAGGCGAATAGTACGATGATTTCCTCATCCTCAGGCGTGAATTCGGAGCCGCCAATCTTCTCTGTGAGATAGATGTTGCCTAGCGGCTCACCTCCGAGGCGCACCGGCGTTCCGAGGAAGTTCCTCATTGGAGGATGGCAAGGGGGGAAACCGATAGATCGAGGATGTTTCGATATGTCAGCCAGGCGCATGGGCTTTTGCTCTTGCTGGAGCATTCCCAGCAACCCCAAGCCCTTGGGCAGGTCCCCGAGTCGTTCTCGATGTTCCGGCGTGATGCCGTGGGTTATGAACGTCTGGATCTGTCCTGAAACGCCGAACACGGCCAACGCGCCGTACTTGGCACCCGCGAGGTCGCATGCGGCTTCCACAATGTCCTGCAAGGCAGGGGCAGGCGGAGCCCGTATTGAGGTGCACAGATGAGGTACACAGATGAGGTGCACAAAAGTACGCTCGAGGGAGGGATTATGACTAGAACGCCAGTCTATCTGGTCATCCTCGTCCTGCTGCTAATCGGAGCAGCGGGCTGTGGCTCGAATGGCAACGGGCAGAAAGATGCCGCCTCGACTCCAACCCGAGAAGCCCTGCCGTCTCCTACTCCCTCAATACCCGATGGCGTGGTTCATGTCATCAACAGAGACCAGGGAGGGAGTGGCGAGTACCGGTTCGATCCCTCTGAGTTCAGGTTTGGGGGCGGCCAGGAGGTAACGTTCGCCCTTACCGCTGAGACCGAATTCCACACCTTTACCGTCGATGAGCTAGGCATCGACGTTTCGATAGACGCGGGAGAGACCGTTCTGTTCACTTTTACCTTCGACATGCCTGGCACGTACAAGTTGATATGCATTCCTCATCAGAACCTTGGAATGGTTGGCGAGATAGTAGTCGAGGCAAAGGACCCCAACCCTCTCTCCGAATCCCGCAATCTGCTAGTTTCTCAACAACCCTGAACTGTTACCGCTTCTGTGATGTGCTGCTATCGCCCTTCAGTTTGCCTCAGGCAGAGTCCGCTCAGTCCGGGATGTCCAACCCAAATGTCGAATCATCCACGCGTAAGAACTCTAGAAAGGCATTCTGTGCCGCGGATAGGTATTTGTCGTCTCGATAGAATACGGATAGCTGCCGGCTGCACTCCCATCGGTTAACATGCAGAACTTTGATAAGCCCCGCTGCCAAGTCCGGCGTAATCGCGAATTCTGAAAGTACACCCAGACCCAGTCCTGCCGCTACGGCTCTCTTAATCGCCTCGTTGCTGCCGAGTTCCATAGTCACGCGAGGCTCAACCCTACGGGAGTTCAAAGCGGCTTCGGCGGTTTTGCGAGTTGCGGAGCCGGGTTCTCGCATGATGAAATCGTGGTTTCGTAACTCCCTGATACTAATCTCTTCTTCCTGAGACAACGGATGATCCGGGGATGCGATAACTACAATTCTATCCAGAACATAGGGGAAAGATGCCAATCCTTTCAGGTTGACCGGCGATCCGGCCATGCCCATGTCAAGTTCGTGCGCGTATATCTGGTCGATGACCGCTTGCGTATTCGCAATGGTTAAGGATACCTGAATGCCGGAATGCTCCCGCCTGAATTTGCCGATGAGCCAAGGCAGAATATACTCCCCCGGAGTCGTAGAAGAGCCGATGGTGAGTTTGCCGGTGTGCAGCCCCTGAATATCTTGAACGACGCTATGCATCTCGCCCGCGAGCGCGAATATCCGTTGAGTGTAGCTAAACACCGCTTCACCCGTCTCTGTCAGCCGCAGTTCTCGCCGCATGCGGTGCAGAAGGGACGTGCCAAGCGAGTTCTCAAGCTCACGTACTTGAATCGACACCGCAGGCTGACTTATGGAAAGCGCCTGCGCCGCCTTAGAGAAACTCTGCAGCCGTGCCACCATATAAAATATGTACAGTTGGTGAAAATTAGTTGAATTCATAAGGCAAGGGTTATGGTTCTCACACGACTCTTTGTAGTTTATTATACACGAACTTCAAGCATCTCGCATCGGTTGATTTCGTGTCCATGTGCGGGCACATATGTATCTTATGTCATGTGCAACGATAATTCCACTATTTTGAATAGAGTATGTCATGAAGATATACTAATTGCTCTAATCGTACATAAGCTACGCCTGTGTGACAGATGGCGAGCATAAGTACAACAGAATTAAGTTCGGAACTCCCACTTTAGCTCTTTCAGGCAAAGAACTCTCTCAGAGGGCGTCAGCCTGCTAAAATACAAGACAGCCCGTCTCACCAAAATACAGTTTGGTATATTTCGGTATATATTGAGGTTGGCAGGAGAGTATGCGAATTGCTGAATAGAGGGATTAGGGCGGCTCTGCTGGACGGTAGCCTGTACAGGCAGCTTTCTGACGACCCGCAGGAGATTTTTTTTGCGCTAGCAATTGTGGCAATATCAGGTCTGGCGCTCGGACTCGGGCTGCAAAGTCAATTAGTAATTCCTCTGCGAGATGGGGCATCACCCTTGCTGGTTATCCTTTTTTCAGTGCAGACTCGTTTTGTGGGTTGGTTTCTATGCGCCGGGGTTGCATACGTTGTTGGTGGGAAGTTGCTTGGTGGTGATGCGGGATTTCGCCAACTTCTCAGAAGTCTTGGTATGACGTTCGGTCCGGGTGTATTAGCGGTCTTTGCAGGCATCCCGGTCGCAGGTATTGTATTTTTAGGCTTGTCATTCTTATGGCTGTTTCCTGCCGGATGGATCGCTATTCAGGAAACACACCAGTTTGATAGAGTCCGGACTTTTATATGTCTCGTCTTCACATGGTTCATCGGCGTAGGAGGGTCGTATTTCTTCTTGCTGACTATGATTGGCGAGCCGTCCGCATCTTAGCCGCTGTCTATTTTCGGAACGTACTTCTTCACGACTTGCCAGCCGTCGCCCAGCAGACTGCGAATGTTGCGGGAAGTTACAGTTTCTATATCTTCCACAGATCTATCCTGCAATTCCGCAAGGCGCTCGGCAATGACGCGAGTGTGCCGCGGCTCTGTCCAATTCTCCCGCTTAGCCTTAAACGGCTGGGGTGCCGCGTCCGTCTCAATTACTATCTTGTCCAGCGGTAGTGCGGCTGCGACTTCCTGGAGGTAAGTGTAGCGAAGTAAGGGACGTGCCAGTGAGATATAAAATCCTAAGTCAATAGCATGTTTTGCCGTATCCAAGTCGCCTTGGAAATAGTGCATCACGCCGCCAACTTCGTAAGCACGCTCCTCCCTTAGGAGGCGAAACACCTCGTCGTGCGACTCTCGACTGTGGAAGACTATGGGGTAACCAAGCTCTCTCGCGAGCCTGATCTGCTCTCTGAAAGCCGTGTATTGTATTGCCCTGTCGGGTGCGCCTTCCATGAAGTCCAGCCCAATTTCGCTTATCACGAGAACCTTCTCATTGGTGATTGCGAGCCGTCTCAGATGCGCGTAGGTTTCCTCGTCGAAAGGCTCTCCGATGTCCATTGGGTGGATGCCAACACCGGAAAAGAAGTCGGGGAACTTCGCTGAAAGTGCGATGGAACGCTCTGAAGAAGGCACTGTGGTCCCGGCGGATATGACAAACGCAACGCCTGCGCTACGACCGCGTTCCAATACTTCCGAGACCTCGTCATCCGTGTAAGAATCCAGGTGAACGTGGCAATCGATCAGCATTTCGTCACTTATTTCCCTGTTATGAATGTGTTAGCCTTACATGCAAGGTATTATACAAAACGTCAATTGATTTGTTCCTTTCCCTCCTACTGCGTTCAGTGTTCCCCTGAGTATAGATTGAATTTTATGCTGACCGCCCGGTATGCGCTTTTGGTGCCGATCTGTTTCGTAGTCTTGGGCGTCGCGATAAGCGCTTGCTCAGAAGATACTCCTGCGCTCCCGCCAACACCGATCTCGACTGCAATCGGTCCTGAGGCTGGGACGGATATTGCTAAAGCAACGGTTCCGCCGCAGTCCGCCTATACACCGACCGTCACGCCGTTGCCGACGAGTCCACCCTTGTCCACGGCAACGGCTGTAACATGGACGCGCGAACCTGAATCTGCGCCCGTCGCAAGTCCCACCACCATTGCAACAGCCTCGACTATGCCGCCGCTCCTTACATCTGCGAGTGAAGGCTCCGGAAGGCGTGGTGGCGTGCTTAATCTGGTTAGCCGTCAGGTGCTTGGGCACCAAGATGTGCATAGGGACGTATCGGAAACACTGGCGGCATGGGGACCGGGAATTGCATATAGTAGGCTGATGCGCTTCGAGAGCGGAGCAAGCGTTGAGTTGCCTAGCCTTTCCGTGATGTGTGAGGTCTGCCATGAATGGAAGATGACAGACGCTACTACTTTCGAATTCAACCTGCGCGACGATGTAATGTGGCAAGAATTGCAACCTGTGAACGGACGCCGCCTCGTGGCAAGCGACATAGTGTACAGTTTTGAACGCCAAAGATATGACGGTATGCCGAACGGCGCGTTACTTTACTCAGTGGATGACATTGAAGCGCCTAACGATGCCTTGCTGCGTGTGAAATTGCTCGCTCCGGACGCCGATTTTCTCATGACGCTTGCCAACGGACATACCAAAATTGTGGCGCGTGAGGCAGTCGAGCTTAGTGGAGATTTGCTTGAAGGCCCGACTGTCGGCTCCGGCGCATGGATTCTTGAGGACGCGGATTTGGATATGGCATTCAGCTTTCAGAGAAATGAGAATTATTTTGAAGAAGATAAGCCTCTGCTTGATATGCTTCACATCCATACGATAGTCGATGAGGATACCGCATATGCGGCATTTCGGGTAAACAACGTGGATGTACATCGACTTCTGCCGGATCAGTGGAAGGAGTTCAGCCAACAGAAGCCGGATGCGTCTATGCTTGCATTCAAGGAGATTGGCAGGGGG
>JAGGDZ010000515.1 GCA_024648655.1 Chloroflexota bacterium
TCCCCAGCGCCGCCGCCTGTCCAATGCCCGCGAACCAGTACAGCCGAAAGTTGCGGTGCCGCAGCGCCCCAAGTGCCTGTGTCGATGAAAATGTCGCCGCCAGTTGCAGTGCCAATAGCCGGTCCCGCATCGAGTATTCGGTGAATCATGTTAGCGTAACCACGATTCTACCTGTTTCCTCAACCCTTGTCATAGCCAAATCATCGTGTATCCCATCCCATATATCCTGTAAATCCTGTAAGCCCTTGTTTCTTCTTGCTAAACCAGTGGAGCGGTGTTAATCTCAATTGAGTTCAGATTCTGGGGGACCGCATTGCTTCAAGCCTTCTTTGGCGACAAGCGCATTTTCTACGGCTACTTTGTAGTCGCTGCAGGTTCGTTCGCTCTCTTCGTCTCCATGGGCGCGCGCAACGGTTTGGGTGTCTTCATCGATCCGATGGAGGCGGATGGAATATGGCGATCCCGCACCGCTATCTCCTTCGTCATCGGGCTTGGAACGCTGGTCAACGCCCTGACCCAGCCTTTTCTGGGCGCGCTCTACGATAGATATGGCGGGCGCGTGGTAATCTCGGCGAGCCTGCTGGTGCTTGGATTATCCACACTCGTACTTTCCATGCTCGATAGCTACGGACCAGAGTTCAGCATCCCCATTGGCATTAACCTCATATTCTTCAGCTATCACCTCTTCGACTTAACCAACACCCTGCTGTTCCTGTTCATCATCTACAGCATAGTAATGTCCACCGCATCCAGCGGAGTTTCTCTCGTAACCGTCCATGCGATGCTCTCCAAGTGGTTTTATCGTAAGCGGGGAATTATGCTCAGCATCGCCACTGCGGGGACATCGTTTGGCGGGCTGCTGCTCACTCCCTTCGCCGGCTTCCTCATTCTATATTCCCACTGGCGCATCGCATGGATTGCGCTTGGCGCTTTCGTGCTGCTGCTGGCCCTGCCGCTTGCGCTCACAATTATGCGCGACAGCCCCGCGGAGGTGGGAGAATCCCCGGATGGCGATGGCAGCGAGGATGCGCCGATTTCCGCCGACCGCAAAGCGGCGCGCGCTGTCGTTGAAGAGCCGAGAACGCCATTGCAGACGAGCGCATGGAAAGACGCCCTTCGATCCGCTCCCTTCTGGCAGCTTTCCGGAGCCTACTTCGTATGCGGCGTTACGACCATAATCATATCCGCCCACTATGTGCCATTCGCCATAGACTTGGGCATACACCCCGGCGTCGCCGCGCTCGCCTTCGGATACATGCAGGGACTTAACGCCGTCGGAGTGATCGTCGTAGGCTTCCTCTCCGACAGATTCAGCCGCAAGAACCTGCTCGGAACTATCTACTTCATCCGCTTCCTAGCCTATGTCATGCTCGTGGTTCCCGGCTTGGCAAAGATGCTCTGGGGCGTCAGCATTCCGCCGTCTATCGGCATCTGGGGCTTCGCCACGCTCGCCGGTCTGTCTTGGATAGCCACACCGCCGCTCACAAGCTCGCTCACCGCGGACATCTACGGCGTAAGGAACATCGGCACGCTCAACGGCCTGTCCACCATGTCACACCAGATTGGCGGCTCTTTGAGCGTCATCATGGCGGGCATCCTCTACGACGCCACCGGCGCTTATGAGATACCATTCGCCATTGCCGGTCTCTTCCTGCTAGGAGCGACCCTCGCCAGCTACGCCGTCAACGAGCGCAGGTTCTCTATCCGCTACCAGCAGCCCACCCCCGCAGTGGCGGCGACGGCGAGCGGTGAGGCAGACTGATGCCGCTCCTTCTGTCCACACTCGGGCACCACTCAGAGCCGGGCGATCCTGTGCTGATTGACTGGCTGCTTCACCTATTCCAGAGCTTAGTGGCTCTGGGACCCCTTGCTATCGTGATTGTTCTGGGCGCATTTATCGTCGCAATCCCGGTTGTCATAATGGCAGCCTTCCTCACCCAGCGCGCCAAGTACAACTCGTAGCCTGATGCCCGTAGCCTGATGCCCGTAGCCTGATGAAAGTAGGGTTTGCCAAAAACCCACCTTCGCAGTTGCTATTCTATGTTCGCAAGCGCAAGCCGTGTCCGGTGCCTGGGAAATATAATGGCGCGCAGGTATATTCAACGTGTTGGCGAGCTAATCGCTGTCAAAATCTGAATGACCTTTATCAAGTGCCTTGGTGCGGGCTTCACAGACTTTCAGATCAAAGACAAGCGTGTTTAGCCTCCGTCCGCCTCCTGAAGCACATTCCCCGACAACTCCGTGATGCTCTCTACACGCACCAGCGCCGCCACTCCGGTGCGCTCAGGGTCCCTGTCCAGTTCAGCCTTTGGCGTCAGTCCCATCGCCCTCTCCCGCTCCGTACCTGACCCATACAGCGTAACCCTGCCGTGAAAGCGCCAGTGAATCCGCTCCGCGCTGTTGCGATAGAAGATTACCACCTGCGGATTCTCGTCGATGTTATCCACCGACGAGCGCATCCCACGCTCCCACCAGCACAACGTCTCGCTGTCATACACTGCCACGCTCCCACGCATGCTTATCTGCGGCTTGCCGTCCGCCGACGCAGTGCCCACAAAGCACGGATACCCGTCCGAAAGCGCATTGGTTATCTTCTGCCGCATATCGCCCGTTATCGAAATCGCCATTATTGTCTCCTACGAAGATACTTTCCCCCACGATGGGCTGAGAGAGTCTGTCCCTACGAAGGCAGGGGTTAGAGCCTGCACCTGTGCAGACAGGGGATGGGGGTGATAATCCGGGTGATAATCCCTAGAGCGTTTGACAGAAACGCTGCCTCAATCCTAGAACCCTAGAACATAACGCCTTGACCATCCTGCCTATTCCTTGTACTGAGCCTGTCGAGGGGCTGCAAATCCTTGTAAGTATTGTCTTGCCACACGCTCACCTTGCCGAATGCCCCATCGTAGCCCGGCACGATGACGATGTTGCCTTTGCGGACTCGCTCAACGCCCTCCGCGATGCGCTCACCGCCAACTCGCGAGATGTCCGATGTATCGGCGTCCATTAGGATGTGCAGCTCGCTGCCCAACCCCTCCACCAGTTGCATGTACTGCGCCTGCACGCCCTTCGTGTTCACGCCGCGCCCCATGCTCTCCGCCACAATTTGCTGCAATCCTACCAGCGATCTGAACGGCGGACGCCCGCCGTCTTCGCTGCAGGTGAAGCCGTCGGAATCCTTGTACATACGCGCGTCCCGCCGCGCCAGCCTTTCCGTCCGCTGCATCACCCCAAGGGTCATGCGCCGCCCGCAGACAGGGCAGGCTTCCCCGACATCGGATACTTCATCCGGCGACAGATTGACGCCGCACTTGCGATGGCCCGAATGATGATACTTGCCCTCTTCCGGAAAGAATTCCAAAGTATAAGCAATGCTCTGCTCTAGCAGCGCCTGTCTCAGCCCATCATAACTGAGCTCCCCTTCTATGATGGTCAGCTCCCGCGCCATCTTAGGCAACGAGTGTGCATCCGAAAACGACACGATACTTACATCGTCGAGTTCGGGCAAGCGCCAGTTCATCGCCGGATCGCTCGACAGCCCGGTCTCGATGGCGAAGATATGCGATGTCAGGTCGCCGAAGCAC
>JAGGDZ010000011.1 GCA_024648655.1 Chloroflexota bacterium
CGACATCGGGCGGCATCCCCACTACATGGGGCGCTGAGCCGTTCAGAGAGCAGGTGTTCGACTACGATGCGGCGGTGATACGCAGGCTGGAGGATGCGGGTGCGCCTCTTGCGGCGAAACTCGCCATGGTGGAGATTGCCGGCGGGATGGGTTACAGGCAGCCCAACGCTTCGTTCACAGGACCGGGAATGACGCCGTGGGGCAAGGACGCGTGGTCCGGCGGGTCGTCGAGCGGGTCGGGCGCGGCTGTGGCTGCCGGGCTTGTGCCCTTCGCAATCGGCTCAGAGACATGGGGGTCGATACTGTCGCCCGCCAACAACTGCGGACTGGCGGGTCTGCGACCGACGTACGGCCGCGTGAGCCGTCAAGGCGCGATGGTGCTGTCGTGGACCCTGGACAAGCTCGGCCCACTCTGCATGACAGCCGATGATTGCGGCATTGTGCTGGAGGCAATCGCCGGCGAAGACTCGGACGATCCCTCTACTACCGGCATGCCTTATCGCTATGACATATATGCCTCCGCAGGGCGCAGATTCAAGCTTGCCGTGCTGAAGGATGCTGTCGAAGGAGCGCAGGCGGAGGTCGCGGCGAACTTCAACCGTGCTCTGGAAACGTTGGAGGATGTCGCGGACATAGAAGAGATCGAGTTTCCGGAAATGCCATACGAGGCGGTTACACGGACCATCCTGAATGCGGAGTCGGCGAGTGCATTTGAGGAGTTCATCGAGAGTGGCGCGGTGTCGGGACTGACCGCGCCGGAGTGTCACCACCCGCATGCGCGGCTGATGATACCGGCGCAGGATTACATCCGGGCTTTGCGGATACGCGGCAAGGTCGCGCGCATCGCTGACGAAGTGATGTCAGGATACGACGCCCTGATAGGACCGACCAGGCCTGTTACGGCAACTCCGATAGACCAAGACTTTCGTGGTGTTGTAGCCGGGACGGCGCGGGATACTCTAGGCGCGGTAGGAAACAGCGCGGGCCTGCCGGCCATCAGCGTGCCGAGCGGCTTCTCAGATGAAGAACTGCCGACAGGCATCCAGTTCATGGGACGCGCTTATGACGAGAACCGCATCCTCGCCGTGGCGCGAGCATACCAGTCGCTGACGGACTGGCACACGCGTCATCCGGAAGGGTTTGCCCTCTGACACTGACACTACCCATCCTCAATAACAGGGCAGGGAACCATGTCATGTTCCGGTCAACTCCATCCCAACCTCCCCACTGGGCGGCCGGAAGGTTGGGGCCGGAAGGTTGGGATAGACTAATCGATTCTACCAAGTGGGAGCGTAATCATCGTAGGCGTTGTTGGTGAGGCGCTTCTGATTCTGACCGTTGTCGTCCATCATGACAATCTCGCCATCGCCGTCAAGGTACGAGACGAACGCGATGCGTTTGCCGTCTCGCGACCACACGGGCTGGTCGTCTCGGACGCTGTTGCGGGTGAGCCTATTCACCTCGCCGCCGCGCACGTCCACCACATATATCTCAGGATTGCCGTCACGGTCGCTGGTGAATGCGATCCTCCTGCCGTCGGGCGACCAGGCGATGTCGTACTCCGCGCCACTGCTCTCTGTGATGCGCTTCAACTCGGTGGCGTCTGAATTCATGACATATATTTCCGGGTTGCCGTCGCGTTCGGATATGAACGCGATCCTATGAGAGTTAGGAGACCAAACGGGGCTGTAGTCCGGCTGGTCGGTGAGGCGAACTTCGTTGACCCCGTCGGGGTTTCGCACGTAGATGCCCTTGCCCGGCCCTTCACGGACGGTAAACACTACGCTCGATCCGTCAAAAGACCACCCGCCGACTTCATGGGCGACGATGGTAGTGAGTTCCATAGAGTTGGAGCCGTCATAGCCTGCGACATGCGTCGATGGGTCGCCGCCGTTCTGCACGAGATAGGCGAGGCGGTCCCCGGAGGGCGCCCATCTGTGGTCGCGGTGGCTGCCGTCTAGCTTGCTTATGCGAGTTCGGCTGTCGGACTCGGTGTTGAGGGCGATGACCTGAAGAGTGTTATGTTCGTCGTCGCCGGACAAAAAAGCTACGCGCGACCCGTCCGGCGAGAGCGAGGGGGCATACTCGTTGCCCGCGCTCTTCGTCAGATTGACGAGTTTGGCTCCTTCAGGATCCAGGGAGAATATCTCGCGGTTGCCGTCAATGTCTGAGGTGAATACGATGGGATTACCTGCGGATGAGCAAGCCAGTGATGCCAGTACCACCGCCAACAGAGGTATTATGAGTAGTCGCATGTGCAAGCTCCTTCCACTTGTGCTTCAAATGCTTACTATTAGCACAACACAATCTTGGGATCTGCATCAAGCGAAGTTTGGTATCTTTATTGGACTTTGTTTGACGATTAGCGGCTTTCACTGGACCGCAGAGGCGCTAATCAATAGAGAGTTCGCCGGTCGTTTCAGCGGGCATTGCGCTCCAACAGACTTCTGAGACGGGCATTCTCGTCGGATAGACGCTCTACCTCGCTTTCTGAGATGCTGAGTCTGTCGAGAAGGCGAAGGATGACCTCGACACCGGCAAGGTTGACGCCGAGGTTGTCCATGAAGCCACGTATGCGTCGCACACGCTCGATGTCTGCGCGCGAGAAAACGCGCTGATTTCCCCCAGTGCGCGCCGGCTCGATGAGTCCTAGACGCTCGTAGTAGCGCAAAGTCTGCGTCTGAACGCCAAGCATGCGCGCCGCAACACTGATAATGAATACAGGTTCGTTTTGGTCTAGCATCAGTTCATCCTGCTGCATGGAAGCCGCCTTTCTCCGCTCAATCGCGCTTGCCGTTCGCTACCCGAAGACGTCTGAACTCTTCGAGCGCGGCCCTTTCATCCTCACTCAGCGATGACGGCATCTGTGGCTTGACGGTCACATACAGATCGCCGGCCGACGACGGCGATTCACGCCTCGGCATTCCGTGTCCCTGGATGCGTATGCGCCTGCCCGTCCCGCTGCCTGACGGCACCTTCAGCGCGAGCCTGCCCTTGAGAGAGGTGAACTCGACTTCGCCGCCCAGCAAGGCATCCTCAAATGGCACGGAGATGTCGGCGTATAGATTGTCTCCCTCGCGCCTGAACCGAGTGTGCGGCGCCACGCTGACGACAAGGAACACCTGAATGCCGTCGTCCAGTGATATGTGCACGCGCGAGCCGTCGTCCACCGCCGCGGGGATGCTCACCTCGATTCGCCGGGTGCCTCCGTCCTTCGTAGGCACGTTGATCATTCGCTTCGTGCCGCGGAATGCCTCTTCGAGCGTAATCGTAACGGGAATATCGTGGTGGTTCGGACGTCCCGGACGGCTGCGCCGTCTCGCGTGTGTACGAGTGCCTCCACCGTAGCCCGAAGCGCCTCCGAAGATGTCACCGAATCCGCCGAGCACATCGTCGAAGTCGCCGAAGTCACCAAAGCCGTACTCGACGTGCCGCCCCGACCCAAAGCCGCCGCCGAATGTCGCACCGGCTCTCGCCTGCTCATCGAGGCGGTCGGCGTGCATCCAATTGTCGCCGTAGCGGTCGTACTTAGCGCGACTGTCGGCATCCGAAAGCACCTCGTTCGCCTCGTTGATCTCCTTGAACTTGCGCTCTGCCGTCTCATCACCCGGGTTGAGATCGGGATGGTACTGACGCGCCAACTTCCTGAAGGCGCTGCGTATCTCCTTCTCGTCTGCGCTGCGGGGAACACCCAGCACTTCGTAGTAGTCTCTCGCCATGCCTGCTTCCTTGATGGTCTGGTAGATTCATTACAACCATTTTAACATACTTGCAGCGAAAATAAATCGAAAATTAAAGTGAACACTATATCTATATTGACATGTTATGGCACACTACCTATAATATACATAGCACTAGAGTTGAGTCGAATCAACTAACACTTAGCGTAGGAGATTGTGAATGATTGACAGATTTACAGGCACGATTCAGAGCATCGGCAACCACCGTTCCGGGCTAGACGCCTATCTCGACAGCGTGCAGAGGAGGGGATGCTCGTGCTGCCCCAAGTACGACGAAGCCCGCAAGGACTTCAACAGCAGGCTTCGCAGCGAGTTTCGTGGCTTACTCGGGTAGGCTGAGCTGCGGGGGTAGCGGGGGCATTTGAATGCTTTTCGTCAGACTTGAGTCGATAAGACAGATTCCAGTCCATAGAAGAACACAATAGAGGAGGTACTATCAATATGGCTATGCAGAGGATCGATCCGTTCAGAGAGTTCAGGAAGTTGGACGAGATGCTCAGTCGCGCCTGGCAGGGCGACGGGGACGGACATGTGGAGCGGCGCTGGGCGATCCCAATCGACCTGACGCAGGACGGCGACGATGTTGTGCTCCGGGCAACAGTCCCGGGCGCAGCGCCGGAGGACATCGACGTAACTATCGAAGACGGCGTGCTGACCATCAACGCGGAGACCCCGAATGACGGCGATGCGTCGTTCATAATCCGTGAGCGCAGGGCAGGCAAGCTGTACCGCGCGCTGCGCCTGCCGAACACTCTCGATGTCGGCAAGGCGGAGACGGAATACAAGCATGGCGTGCTCACGCTGACCTTCCCGAAGGTGGAAGCGGTTAAGGCGCGACGCCTGAAGATTAAGAACGCCTAACGACCGGACGTATTTCCGCTGAGTGAGAGCCGGATACTTCGTGTAGCACCACGAGGTATCCGGCTTCCTTTTAACGTCTTAACGTCATTCCGTTATGCTGGCATAGTTGTCAAGAATTTTCCTGATGGTGGATAGAAAATCTTCTTTCTCCTCTTCAGGAATACCTTGGAACAGCGAGTCTTCATAAGCATGCACTCGTCGGTGAATCTCCAGTATAAAGGCAGTGCCTTCTTCGGTCAGCTTCAGAAGGACGATTCGGCGGTCACTACGTGGTCGGCGCCGATACAACATGCCTCTATCCACAAGCTTAGTCACCATACGGCTTATAGCTGATACCTCGACCGGAAGTACCTCTGCCAATTCCGTAGGCGTCCATTCCTCCTCGGTCAGGAATAGCCTGAGCAAGGCAAACTCTAACGGTTTAAGATTATATGCCTCCGCTTCGGCCTCCACTCCCTCGGCAACAACATTGAGCAAAGCCGCCGCATACTGTCCCAAGCTGTTCAGTGGCATATCCGCTTGGCTTCGCTGATTCCTGAGTATCTTCTCTTTCTGTGCGTTGGTCATGACTTTGTCCTGCCCCGCATTGTTATCTTTCGTTAATACTTCCCTATATTCAGTATAGAGTTTTTTACCGTCATGCATGTCGAAGCGAAATAATCTGCGGCAGCTAGCGCATGTTGACATTTTTGATTCCCAATCCGTCATGCCCGTCTGTGTGGGCATCCATAAGGATTGGGAGATGCAGATATACGCGGATGCAAACGATTTTCAGTCCTAAACTAATGGGAGGTGCCGCCAATATCAATATCTGTGCTTTTCATCTCTGTCCAAGGTCGTCAAGCTCGCAAACTTAGACCCTGGGAATATAGTTATATTATATCACTGTTCAGACTATTCTACTTTTCGTCTGTCCAGATCCCAGTTGCGACAGTAAGTAAAAAAACGGGTTCAATTTTAGAGGACCGAGAGTGCAGAGGGCTTTCTCTCACCGTAGTACATCACTCTTGGGGCGTGCGAATTCGCCCTGCGAGCCTACGTGTGACTGCTGGCGTTTTCGTGTATGCGGTAAGGGATTGCTGATATAATGCGCTTGTGTCGGCGGTCACGAAATGGAGACGCGAGCATGACAATAAAAATATACACCAAGTCGGGTGATGCGGGCGAAACTGGGTTGCTGTTCGGCGGTCGCGTGCCCAAGAACGACCCGCGCTGCGTAGCCTACGGCGAGGCGGACTTCGCAACCTCGGCGATGGGGCTTGCGCGCGCACTGTCGCAGGATGGGCGCGTGAGAGACATCCTGTTTCAAGTGCAGCGCGAAATGTTAACACTGAGCGGGGAACTCGCGACCGATGTGGACAACTACGAGTATTACAAATCCAATTTCCACGCCATCAGCGCGGAGAACGTGGACGCGTTGGAGACGCTGATAGACGAATTGAGCGCACAGGTTGAATTGCCGCCGAAATTCATCATCCCGGGGGCATCCGCTGCGTCCGGCGCGCTTGATCTTGCCCGGAGCGCGCTGCGAGCCGCCGAGCGCAGCATAGTCGGATTGCAGCAACAAGACCTGCTGCCGAACGGCGAACTGCTCCGCTATGTGAACCGTCTCGCAGACCTGCTGTTCATGCTTGCTCGCTATGAGGACAGAGCGCTTCCGATAGATATCGTAACCGGCACTCGGCTTGATGAAGAGTAGAGGGTGATGCAGTCAAACATAGCAATTATCGACTACAAAGCGGGCAACCTTCGCAGCGTGCAGAAAGCGCTGGAAGAGTGCGGCGCTTCGGCGCGCATTACCTCGGACGCCGAGGACATAATCGCCGCTGACGGCGTGGTCTTTCCCGGACAGGGCGCGTGCGACGCATCAATGCAGAGCATCCGCGAACGCGGGCTGTTCGATGTCATCAGGCGGTCGATAGACAGCGGCAAGCCGTTCCTTGGAGTGTGTCTCGGTCTCCAACTGCTGCTGGAATCGTCAGAAGAAGGCGACGAACCGTGCCTTGCGATACTGAAAGGCAGCACCAAGCGCCTCCCTCCCGAAAAGACGGAACAAACCGGTCTGAAGATTCCCCACATGGGCTGGAACAGCGTATCGCTGTCGGTGAGGCATCCCGTTTTCGATGGCATACCTCAGCAGTCGTACTTCTACTTCGTGCATAGCTACTACGCCGATCCCGAGGACAAGGACATCGTTGCGGGCGTGACAAACTACGGCATAGACTTCTGCAGCGCGGTCGCATGGAACAATGTGGCGGCCGTGCAATTCCACCCCGAAAAGAGCGGCGCGGTAGGTCTGCGAATTTACCGCAACTTCTTGTCACTGGTTCACGCAAGCAAAGAGGTAGCCTGATGGAAGTAATCCCGGCCATAGACCTGCGCGGCGGCAAGTGCGTCCGTCTCTATCAAGGCGACTACGCGCAGGAAACCGTCTATTCGGACGACCCTCTCGATACCGCGCTGCACTGGGTTGATATGGGCGCTACACGGCTGCACATCGTTGACCTCGACGGCGCAAGGGAAGGTAAGCCGGCGAATCTGCCCGCAGTCGAGTCGATTGCGTCATCGGTCAATGTTCCCTTGCACCTCGGCGGTGGCATACGCGACATGGCTACCGCGCGCGCGGCGATTGACGCAGGCGTCAACCGCATCATGCTCGGCACAGCGGCGTTTGAAGACGCCGACCTCATCGCCGCTCTGCTCAGTGACTACGGCCCGGAGAGCGTCATCGTTGGTGTGGACGCCAGGGACGGCAAGGTTGCGTTGCGCGGCTGGACTGAGGGTACCGGCGCGCTTGCTGCCGACCTTGTTGCCGACATGGCGGCGCTCGGCGTTGTCCGCTTCCTCTACACCGACATATCGCGCGATGGCACACTGACCGAGCCGAACTTCGACGGTGTCGGCGCGCTTGTCAATCAGGGCGACACCCGCATAATTGCGGCGGGCGGCATTGCAACCGTGGCTCAGCTGGAGCGACTCGCGCAGATTGGCGCGGAAGCAGCGATTGTCGGTAGAGCGATATACACCGGGGACATCGATTTGCGGAATGCGATACAAGAATCGACGCGATGGACAGAAAATGCTGACTAAGCGCATAATCCCGTGCCTGGACATAGACAAGGGCAGAGTGGTCAAGGGCATCAGCTTCGTGAATATACGCGATGCCGGCGACCCCGCCGATCTCGCGCGCTTCTACGACAAGCAAGGCGCCGACGAATTGGTCTTCCTGGACATCACCGCAAGCTCGGACGACCGCGACATCATCGTCGATGTCGTAAAGCAAGTGTCCGAGCAAGTGTTTATACCTCTAACCGTAGGCGGCGGCTTGCGAAATGTCGCGGATGTGCGGCGAATGCTTGAGGCGGGCGCGGACAAGGCATCCCTCAACACCGCAGCGGTCGCCAACCCGTCTCTCGTCGCGGATGCATCCGGCTTCTTTGGAGCGCAGTGCATAGTGGTTGCCATAGACGCCAAGCGCGTCACTCCCGACGACGATATCGGAGAAATCAACTTCGATGTTGCCAGAGGGTTGACCGGCGAAGTGGCAGCCGAAATTGCGCTCGACGAGTCCTCCGGCTGGCAGGTGTACGTGCACGGCGGACGCACTCCGATGGGCATAGACGCCGTGAAGTGGGCGCAGAAGGCAGCCGAACTCGGCGCGGGCGAGCTGCTGGTAACCAGCATGGACACCGACGGGCAGCAGACCGGATACGACCTTAATCTTCTGCGAGCTATATCCGAGAGTGTCACCATTCCACTCATTGCGAGCGGAGGCGCGGGCGAGCCACAGCACCTGTACGACGCGCTCGCCGAGGGCAAGGCTGACGCCGTCCTCGCCGCAAGCATATTCCACTACGGCACCCACCCGATACCCGTGGTCAAAGAATACTTGACCAACATGGGTGTCCCGATAAGGCGTACTGACGCACTTACCGACTGAAAGACCAACATACTCAAAAGGTGAAAATCATGGCAGCAGAAGTAAAGCTGGACGGAAAGGGCCTCGTGCCCGCAATCGCGCAGAATGTGAACAACGGCGAAGTCCTTATGCTGGGCTACATGAACCCCGGCTCCCTCAAGCGCACAATGGAAGGCGGCGAGGTCTGGTTCTTCAGCCGCAGCCGCTCCGATCTCTGGCACAAGGGTGAGGTTTCCGGCAACTACATGCGCGTCAAGTCGGCAGCCGTCGATTGCGACGGCGATACCCTAATACTGCAAGTCGAGCCTGACGGACCCATCTGCCACACCGGCGAATCCAACTGCTTCTTCACGCCCCTAGACGAGTTCCCGGAGTTCTACCGCGACGAAACCGGCCCCGGCGTGCTCGAAGACCTGTTCGCCACCATACAAGACCGCAAGCAGGAGATGCCCGAGGGCAGCTACACCGCCAACCTGTTCGAGCGCGGCGCCGACCGCATCGCTCAGAAGGTCATCGAGGAGGCGGGCGAAACGGCGATAGCAGCCGTCAAGGGAGACTCCGAGCATGTCGCAGAAGAGATGGCAGACCTCTTCTACCACGCCCTCGTGCTCCTGTCCGCATCCGGCGCAAGACCCGAAGACGTCTGGGAAGTCCTCAGGGAGCGCGCCGAGTAGCGCTAGTCGCCATCCCCTGAAGCCTCATTGCTGACAGCTGACATCTGAATCCCATCCGCCGCCTGCGCCTCCCGCATCGCCTCGATCGCAATCTCGATCTGGTCGTCGTCCGGCTGCCGCGTCGTCAGCGACTGCAGCGCCAAGCTCGGCCCCGTGATAATGCCCACCAGCGGATTGTCCGCATGCCGCCCACTGAACCGGATCACCTCGTAGCTCACCGCCGCGATCACCGGCACCAGCACGATACGCGACGTAACCAGCCACCAGAACGGCTCCCGACCAACGAAGATGAACGCCAGTATCGCCACCACCATCACCACCAGCAGAAACGCCGTCCCGCAGCGTGGATGCGCCGTCGGATACTTGCGGATGTGCTCCACCTCCAGCGGATCCCCCCGCTCCTGCGCGTGCACCGTCATGTGCTCCGCACCGTGATACATAAACACCCGCCGTATGTCCTCCATCCGGCTTATCAGCAGAATATACCCAAGGAACAGCAGCAACCGTATGACCCCCTCCGCGATGTTCGCCAGCAGCTCCGAGTCCAGCAGCGTCTCCAACCAGTCACTCGCGAACACCGGAATCAGGAAGAAGATGCCGATCGCAAGGCTCAGCGACACCACCATCATCCCCGCCATCGACCCCCTGCTTATCTCCTCGCCCTCCGCAGCAGCAGCCACATTCGCCGAATAGCTCAGCGCGCGCATCCCCAGCGTCAGCGTCTCCGCCATCGCAATCACCCCCCGCACCAGCGGTATCCGCCGCAGCCTGCCCGTGTAAAGCGAAGTCAGCGGATGACGCATCCTAGCCACCGTGCCGTCCGGACGCCGCACCGCGACCGCGATATTGCGCTGCCCCCGAATCATCACACCTTCGATTACCGCCTGACCCCCGTATATCGGCCTCTGCTCTGTGCTCATACTTCCTCGCGCAACGAAAAACGGAGATGAGCGCACCCATCCCCGTTCGATATTTCAACAATTGTCAGACGACATTCAAAATCCGACTGACCGATAAACTGACCGACCTACTGATTCAGGTTGAACCGCCGCATCAGCCGCTCCACGCGCCCCTCCGTATCGATGATGCGCTGCTCACCCGTAAAAAACGGGTGGCACTGGTTGCATATCTCCACGCGAAACTCAGGCATCGTCGAGCCTGTCGTATAGACCGAGCCGCAAGAGCATAGCGCCGTCGCTTCCGGATAGTATGTCGGATGAATCCCCGGTTTCATTTTCTTCCCTCTTCATATTTACCCCTTCCCCATCGATGAGGAAAGAGCCTGCCCCTATGCAGCAGGAGATGGGTGTGAATCCTGCCCATCCTGCCCATCGGTACTTATTCCCCGCTACGCATACACGCTCGCCCGCTTCTTGTCGCGCGTCTTGTGCTCGAACTTCACCTTGCCGTCAATAAGCGCGTACAGCGTATGGTCCCTGCCCAAGCCCACATTGTTGCCGGGGTGGATGCGAGTGCCCCGCTGCCGCACGATGATCGACCCTGCCGTCACAAACTCGGTATCGTAGCGCTTCACGCCCAGCCTCTTCGCGTTGCTATCCCGTCCGTTTCGCGTGCTGCCGCCGCCCTTCTTATGTGCCATGCTCTCACCCCTTATTCTCTATTGTACGAGATGTCCGTAACACGCAGTTCCGTAAAATTCTGCCGGTGCCCATTCTTTCTGCGGTAGCGCGTCTTCGCCTTATACTTGAAGACGATCACCTTCTTGCCGCGTCCCTGCTGCACCACTTCCGCCGTAACCTTCGCGCCCTCCACCGTCGGCGCGCCAACAGTCACATCGCCGTCGTCGTCCGAAAGCAGGCGCACATCCTCAAGCTCGATGAGGTCCCCCCGGTCGCCCGGCAGGTACTCCACGCGCACCGTATCGCCCGGCTGCACCCTATACTGCTTTCCGCCCGTATTCACAATTGCATACATAGTAATTCTCGCGTGTGTTCGTGTGTTGCTGACGTAGTGGAATTCGCGAAACCCCTCTTAGGCTACAAATAATAATTCTATGCGCGCGAGCGCGAGCGGTCAAGTGTTTGACGCAAAGCCCATAATAGTGTATGAAGGCACACATTAAGTCACCCTAACGCAAGTGAGAAAATGTAGATGCCAAATGTCGTAGAAGAGAGGAACGTTATCCGTCGTGTTCTCAGTTTGGGAGCCGGTGTACAGAGTTCTGTTCTGGCACTTCTGCTTTCTGAAGAGGCTCCAGAATTGATTGAACAGGACTACCCTAAACCTGACGCTGCTATATTCGCAGACACTGGATGGGAGCCCGATTACG
>JAGGDZ010000526.1 GCA_024648655.1 Chloroflexota bacterium
CGGAGAGCCAGCACCCCTGCGGGTACGGTTCTTCAGCGAATTGAACGAATATCGAAGGGCCGGAGCCTTCTCCTTCTTGTTCTTTGAGCGGCGCGGCTTTCGCACCAGCTGATTGACCGTGGGCATTGAAAGACCCCTGCTATGCGTCGAATCTGGGGATAGTTAAAAGGTAAGCCGTCAGCAAGTGGCGACAAACGGGAAGTTTACCTAGATTTTTAGAAAGTGTCAAATTTTGGGTCTTATCACAATTATCATTTTACACATCCTGAACAGCAGAAAGCCCCTCAGTCGAGGGGCTTTCTGCATATCTGGGTGGTATGTCTGGCGCGTCAGTCCGGTTTCACTTTTGACGGGGGCGGCTCGTTGAACTCCTGATCTTCCGCCTGCGCCTGCCGCATCCGCTCAAGCCAACCGGTCCACTCGGCATCCCGTTCGATCTGGCCTTCCTCGTGACCTTCCTGTCTTATCCTCTCGTCTCGCTGCTGACGCCTTCGCTCAAGCCACAGTCGCAGGTCGTTTGCCAGAACCACGATAGAACCTCCCATTTCGGTAATACAGATGGAGACAGCGGTTGCAGTGATCGCTATGTAGGACAGGTGAGTCCAGAGATAGAGCCACAGTTTCAGGTCGCCCCAGCCGTGGTGGTCGTCCGCGTGAAGGTAGAGGAAAACTCCACCGACCACCATCTGCGCTGCGGTGAGGACGATATAGAAGAGGTATCCGACTCGATTTGGGCTGCTCGTTCTCGGCTCACTGACCTGACTCAACAATGTCGGCGCACCACCCAATTGGACGAAGATCTATCAACAACCCTTTTGATACCACAATTTTACCACAATAGGGCGGGGCGGCCAGATTATCAGCTTCAGCTTCCGGGGTGTGTCAGATCGATAATCGCCACAGTTGTTGACAAAGAAAAAACGCTGCGATAGTCTAGCCCCGCTCCAGGGATCGAACCCTGAGTCACCGAATACAGCCGTATTTCATCGGCCAGTTAGAGTCCTCCTCATGGTGGAGCTGAGATAGCCTTAGCGCGCAGCACGTGGAGGGCAACCCTCTATCAGGGTGGATTGTCGGCCCAGCGCCATTTGGCAGGAGCGGGCCGATATAGAGGTAGCGAGTGAAGCGAATTCTAAGGCGGACCGCAGCAGCTACCTTCGCGCTTGCTGTTCTGACGCTGTATGGATGCGGCTCCGAGTCTTCTTCCCCCTCTGATCAGGATGCGGGTTCTTCAAGCCCGTCAGAGTCTCAGAGCGCTTCCGGCCAGCAGCCCCAGGCGCTCACACCTCCTCCCGATACCGGAGAGCGGATTGCGATTTCCGAAAGCGAACCGCAGGTGTTCGAAGGTGAGGGCAGCGCCTTCACCAACCGCTTCGACATCAGTGACGGAGTGCTATACCTGACAGCCACGCATGAGGGAAGCTCAGAATTCGCCGTTCAGATTCTCACTGACTGGCATCTTCAAAGTCAGTCCGCCACGGGCGCGCTGCACTCTGGCACCGGCAGTCCCAGGGGGTCGGTCGCGAGCATAGACACATCCGGGGGCTACGACGGAATACGTGCGCACCAGGTAAGTCCGGCTCAGCTCTTTGGTCTTACGCCGGGCACGTATCTCATGCAGGTTACAGCCGACGGACCCTGGAGGATCGAGCTGACCCAGCCCGTGTGGGACGCCGGGGACACGCCACCGTTCAATTGGTCCGGCTCGGGCGATGACGTCAAAGGCCCGCTAGATCTGAAGCCCGGCGTCAGGTCGGCGGATATCACGCATGGCGGCTCTTCCAGCTTTGTCGTCGAACTTGTGAAGGCGGACGGCACCCTGGCAGAGAAGCTTGTAAACATCACTGGCCCATATGACGGATCTGTAGAAGTGAAGATCCATCCGATCATCGGACTGACTCCAGACATATACGGACTGGTGATCACTGCGGATGGAGCATGGACGATCGATTTTGGAGAGTAGCAACGAGGGCGCATACACTGAATACAGGTAAGCTCTGCACACCAAATAGACCCGACGCCAGAAACAGCAAGAGCGGAGAGCCAGGCGAATGACCGGTTACATTATCAAGCGCACACTGACGACTATTCCAGTGATATTAGTCGTCGCGCTGGTGGTCTTCGCCATTCTGCGGCTCGCGCCC
>JAGGDZ010000256.1 GCA_024648655.1 Chloroflexota bacterium
CCATCACCACGCGGAAGCCCAGGCCAAAGCCGCAGCCCTTCGTGTCCGATGCGTTGCTCTGCCCAACTGCGAAGGGCCTCATGTCGTCCGTCAGGTGGTTCGAGCGCATCATCTCTACCGTCTTGGGCGCCAGCAGGCGCGCATCGCCGAGTACGCCGCCGTTCAGCAGCATCTGGCAGAAGCGCATGTAGTCGGACGCTGTGGACACCAGACCTCCGCCGCCCGAAAAGAGCGTGTGCGGACTAGCGTGTCTATCCACCAACGGGTTGTGAATGGGTGCGATGCTACCTTTCCCCGCGCCGTACACGGTCGCCAGCCTGCCGAGTTTCTCTTCAGGCACGAAGAACGACGTGTCGAACATGCCAAGCGGGTCGAGTATGTTATCTTGCAGGAACCGGTCGAACGGCTTGCCCGATATGACCTCTACCAGGTAACCGAGAACATCGGTGGCAAAACTGTAACGCCACTTCGTGCCGGGCTGCGTTACTAGCGGCAGCCTGCCCAGCTTTTCCGCCATATCTTGCAGCGTGCCGTCGGGAGGGGTAACATCCGCCTCACGGTACATCTCCTCGATGGGGCTGTCCTGGTGAAAGCCGTAGCTCAGCCCCGACGTGTGCGTCAGCAGGTGGCGGATAGTGATTGGACGATCCTGGTCCACAAGGCGCATACCAGTCTCGCTCATGCCGTCATACACCTTCATGCTGGCGAGTTCGGGGATGAATTTGCCCACAGGATCGTCAAGCGAGAAGTGCCCTTCTTCGTAAAGCATCATTACCGCGGCGCTGGTAATCGGCTTGGTCATCGAGTAGATACGGAACAGCGTGTCGCGCTCTACGGGCGCGCCGCTTTCGAGGTCCAGCACGCCGTAAGGCTCAAAGTGAAAGATCTCGCCGCAGCGCGCAAGCATCGTCAGTCCGCTGGCAAGTTTTTTCTCGTCTATGTATCTCTGCATCATCTTGTTAACGCGGTGCACGCGTCGGGATGAGAAGCCTACGGATTCGGGGGATATGCCGTTTGTCATTTGCTGCTCCCATTTAACTTACATTGATATACAGGATGATATACAGGATTGATAGTGGGTTACGCGACACCGAGTTGCTCTGCCATACGCAGCATCGCGCGGGCGGTCTGCTCGTGAGCGATGTCAACCATGTCGCCGCCATAAGTTACAGCCGCGCCGCCCGTCTCGCGCATCTGCTCCATCGCGTCCACCAACCCGCGCCACTCGGCAATTTCCTCTGCTGATGGTGTGAATACCTCGTTAACGACCGGCACATGATAGGGATGGATGAGACTCATGCCAGTGTAGCCCAGACGCTTCAGCTCGACAGCGTAGGTCCGCAGCCCGTCGATGTCCCGGATATCGAACCAGCCGCCGGATATCGGGAACTGCACGCCCGCTGCGCGCGAATCCACAAGCACCTTGGAACGTATGAACAGCGTCTCCATGCCTCCCGGGGTCCACTGGTAACCGATGGAGCGCGCCGTGTCGCCGCCTTTGCCGCCGCTGCCGCCCATGTGCGCGACGCGGTCGGACGCTGTGGCGATGTCATAAGCGCTGCGGATTCCTGCCGCCGTCTCCAACCCCGGATCTATGAATATACTGCCCACTTCCGCGCCCGCCTTGCGCTCGAAAAACCGCAGTAGCACATCCACCTCCACCACATCTGCCGGACACTGCACCTTCGGCAGCGTAATGCCGTACAGGTTCTCGCTTGTAATCGCTTCCAAGTCGAAGCCCGTCATGCCCGTCTCCAAAGGATTAACACGCACGAACAGCGTTTGTATCTGCCCGATCTCCTCGATCATCCTGCTGACGATTTCGCGCGCCGCGTCCTTCTCCTGCGGCGGCACCGAGTCTTCTAAGTCCAGAATCAGCGCATCCGCGCCGTACTTCGGCGCCTTCCGTATCCAATCCTCCTTGTTGCCCGGCACGAACAGCACCGAGCGCAGCGGCTTTGCTTCGAATTTCATAGACTTCACTCCATAACGAATGAGGTTCAAATTGATGAACAGGATATTTGTACTTCTCTTTAGATAAGAAATGTGCAGAAGGGTATTTCAAGTGCCTTTTGAGCAAACGGAATCTGATTTCCCGTTCCCTACCTCCGCAGGGACAGGCTACGGGGAAAGACGAAAGGGCAT
>JAGGDZ010000460.1 GCA_024648655.1 Chloroflexota bacterium
ACTCTTTGAAGAGGTAGGACTCACCGAATTCACCGCACACTCGGGCATAACCGGCGCAAACACAGACAGTGCGTTAATCATCGCACAGCAACTCGAAGACATTGGAGTCAAGATGAACCTCGAGACCTTCGAGACTGCTCCTCTACGCGCTATGGGACAGGACGGCAACTATACTGTGATGTTCGACAGCCATGCCGTTGCGATGTCCAACCCTGTGAACTTCATAGACCTATTCTATCTTGAAGGGGCAGGCGCCTTCTACCATAGCGCGCCCGCGCCACAGGAATTCCTGGACAAGGTCTCCGAGATCAAGAAGACCTTCCCCGGACCTGAGCGTAATCAGCAGTTCAAGGAGCTTGATACCATAATGCGCGAGCAGTGGATACCCAAAGTGCCCACGCTGCGTTTCAACGAGTACAAGTTAGCGTGGAGCTACGTGAACAACTGGGATGCGATCCCCGCCATGAAGTTCATACAAACGCGACTATACGATGTATGGTTGAGTGAAGGCGCGCCACAAAGGTAGTGAGAATATGATTCAACAGCAGCCGTTGGCATATGCCTCGGCTGCTGTTCTCTTTTAATTGGCATTAGACTCCAGGCTTCCGAAACAGGAAGCGTTTAAGGCGCCATTCCAGGCAGGTCCACCGTGTGGAAATACACCGTCCGACGTCTGCTCCTCATAATTCCAACCTTGTTCCTACTCGGAACCATCCTGTTCTTCATGCTGCGCGTACTGCCCGGAGATGAGGCGCTATTCATCACCTCGGGCGAAGAGTCAGTAGCGACGATTGAGGATATCGAAAAACTGCGAGAGGCATGGGGGCTAAACGACCCTCTGTACGTGCAGTACGGCCGCTGGCTGTGGGACATCCTTCAACCCGTAAAGCGCGGCGACTGGTTGTGGCTACCCAAATTCGACCTCGGCTATTCGCGCTACGCGGACCGGCCCGTGGTGGATGCCCTTGCAAGCAAGATAGAGGTTACGGCGACGTTGGCGTTATTGTCAGTAGTGGTGGCGCTGGTGTGGTCGCTGCCACTCGGCATCATATCCGCGATATGGCGCGGAAGCTGGATCGACCAGACTATTCGCGTCATTACTGCGGCGGGGATCGCAATGCCTAACTTCTGGGTCGCCATATTGATGCTGCTGTTCCTCGTAAAGTTCTTCAACTGGATTCCGCCGGTGCAGCATGTTAGCGTCTTCGATGAACCTCTGACGGCGCTAAAGCGCTTGATTTTCCCGGCGCTGGTGATAGGTTTCAGGTCAGCGTCCACTATCAGCAGAATGACGCGCTCGACGATGCTGGAAGTAATCGGAGACGACTACATCCGCACCGCTCGCGCGAAGGGACTGGGTCCCTGGGTGGTAACATTAAGGCATGCGCTTGCCAACGCCATCATACCCGTTCTGACGATGGCGGGACTACTGGTAGCTGCGCTGATGGACGGCGCGGTCATCATCGAACGAATTTTCACACTGCCCGGTCTGGGACAGCAAATTGTCGATGCCACCAGCGCACGAGATTTTGTTATGGTGCAGGGCATCGTACTGATTCTCGCGCTGTTTATGATGTTGTGGATACTGGTGATTGATCTGCTATATGCCTGGATCGACCCCCGCATTCGCTACGAGTAGAGACCAGGAAGGGATCCGGAGTTGCAACAAGAGCGAGTCACTCCCGAAGGGTTAATAGAAGGCGACTCCATCACCGGAAGGTTCGCGAGGGCCAGAAGGACGCTGATTGACTTTGGGCGCAGCCATCCAACCGGCGCGGCAGGCGGCGTGCTTCTCTCAGTAGTTATTCTTCTGGTCGCGCTGGCGCCCATTATCTCGCCATTCAGATTCGACCGAACGGTTGGACGTCAATTGCTTCCACCGTTTTCCGAAGCCACACTGGAAGAGGGAACGCTCTGGATTGGCAGCGACGAACTGGGGCGGGATGTGGTCAGCCGTCTGCTGTACGGTGGGCGCGTCTCCATGTTCGTGGGTATTATGGCGCCGCTTATCGGTGTAGCTTTCGGCACCGTGCTAGGCATTGCGAGCGCGTACTTCGGCAAGGTTTTCGATCTGCTCGTGCAGAGACTTGTTGACACGGTGCTCATCCTGCCCGGCATTGTGGTTGCCATGACCATAACAGTCGCATTCGGGTTCACCGTGCCTGTGGTCATCGCTGCGCTCGCAGTGAGTTACAGCGCGAGTTCGGTGCGTGTAGTGCGCTCGCGCGCGCTGACCTTGAGCGATATGCAGTATGTCGAAGCTGCGCGCGCCATAGGCAGTACCGACACACGCATCATTTTCCGCCACTTGGTACCGAACTCGCTGCCGGTGTCGATGGTGCTGGTGGCGGTCAGCGTGGGAGCGGCAATTACGGCTGAGGCGGCGCTGAGCTTCCTCGGTATCGGGATACAGCCACCCATTCCGTCTTGGGGCAACATGCTTACACGCGCGCAGCAGAGCTTCGACCTCGCACCACACATAGCGATAGCGCCGGGAATGGCGATAACACTTGTGGTGCTGGCGATCAATCTATTTGGCGACTCGTTGCGCGACGTGCTCGATCCCAGGCTGCGGAATGTGCGTTAGGCGTGCGAGAGCAATGCTAGGCTAACCTGATACGAACATTGGCAGGAGATTCGAGCGTTTCCACCACGATAGCGATCATCAGATTAGGGAGCGAAAGATGGCTGATAGACCAAACCTAGTGTTCATATTCAGCGACCAGCAGCGCGCCGACACCATGGCATGCTACGGCAATGACTGGCTGAACGTGCCCAACCTTAACGCGCTGGCGGCACAGAGCTTTGTATTTCAGAACGCTTATGTTACGCAGCCCGTATGCACGCCGGCGCGCGCCTCCATCATG
>JAGGDZ010000248.1 GCA_024648655.1 Chloroflexota bacterium
TGTACACGCCGGACGAAAACGACCCGGACGAGGCGCTAGCCGAGATCACGATCGACACGGAAGACCCCGACCTCATTGAGGCACGGACGGGCGTGGCGTGGGACTCGACGGACTCCAAGTACGACGACGACTCCACTTTCATCCAGCTTCTGTTCGATGACCTCACGGCTCTTGACCCAACATCGATAGAGACCGACGACTTCGATGTCGAAGGACACACGATTAAGGCAGTGCACTGGTACGACGTTTCCGATACTGATGACGACACCGCCTGGGGCGATGACGACGACAGCACGACGCCTACCCGCTACGCATTGGGTGGCGGCAATACCAAGCGCGGATATCCGCTCAGGCAATCCCTCAGAAACGCGGTATTCCTCGAGCTTGAAGACGAACTGGCGCCGGACGAAACTCCGGACGTGACGATAGTGCCTAACGGTATTCTCGACTCCGCCGGTAACGAGCAGGACGATGATGACGTAGAGGCAGACGACTGGATCGCGCCGAGCTTCACGATAGTGTCAATAAGCTCACCGAGTACTCCTGAAGGCTCCAGCGACCAGCTGGCAGGCGACGGCGACGAAGTGACGATAGTCTTGACCTCCGACGAGCGGATACAGCAGACTCGCCCGATGATTAGCGTTACGCATGTGAACGCGCCGGCAGGCTGCGTGAACACGAAGATGTCGCCCGACTATGGTCGCGGCGAAATCATGACGGGTGACGACTGCGGCGCCAGGGCAACCGGCGGCACGCTCGGCACCACGTTCGAAAGAATCTCCAACACCGAGTGGATAGTAACGGTGGACGAGCCTGATGACACCGGCTACTACAACATATATGTTTCGGGCAACGACCGTTCCGAGCAGAGGAACCAGGGCAGCGAAGGTATCGCAGCCGACAGTATCGCGACGAAGTTCTTCGAGCGCGACGGCGATGTGAACTCTGATGACGCACACTACTACCAGGCAGACATCAACCTGTCAGCGCCGGGTGTACGCGTAAGCGGCGTGCAGATCGAGGACACCGAGCCTACGGTCGAGTTCAAGACCCCGCTCTTCGTTGAGCTGGACTTCACCAGGCCGTACATATCCGACTGCTCCGACGATGTGGACAATGACGAACGCGCCGCTAACTGCTACGCGGAGAGCGACGAGTACGCGAAGGACGGCTTCGACTCGGTTACCGTTACGAGCTTCATGCTCAATGGCACTGACATAACTGACAGCGTCAAGACGACCGACGACGAGACCTTCCTGGTAGCCATCGACGCCATAGCGGTGGGCGACCACGAGATCGAGATACAGGCAATGGACCAGGCGGGCAATATGCTCGACAAGGCACTGTCTGTCGAATTCGAGGTCGAAGAGCGCGATGCATTCAGCAAGCGCCTCAGCCCGGGCTGGAACCTGGTTAGCCTACCCGGCGAGCCGGCAGACAGCGACATAAGCGTGATATTCGGCTCTGACGTAGAAGTGCGTACCGTTTACACCTACGACCCGATCATACCTGGCGGCTGGATGGTCGCAGTCCGCGAGTCGCTCGACAGCGACTGGCAGGGCGACCTGACGGACATCACGGCAAGGCGCGGTTACTGGGTGCTGAGCGACGCGATACAAGACTGGGAGGTTTCAATACCCAGGCTAGCCGGTGGAGCCGTTGGTAGCGGCACGCCGATCCAGCCGCCGGTCATCGCGCTGTACGCAGGCTGGAACCTGGTTCCTGTGATAGATGTTACCGGCAACTTCGCCGGCGAAGGAATCTCGGCTTCGGCATACCTGCAGAGCCTCGACGACGGACTGGACCTCGCCAGGGTGCTTGGCTTCGACACCATCACCAACACGTGGAGCACAGTAATGGCTCCCGAAGGCGGGGAGAGCGATACACTCAAGTACGGCAAGGCATACTGGGTGTTCGTGCGGCAGGCAGCCAGCCTGGTGCCCGGCAACTAGAATAACAGCAATGCGATGCGCTCCTTCGTCCATAGCGGCGGGGGAGCGCACCAAAACCGGGCAGCCTGCACGGTTGCGGCGCATAAGCCTATTGAGAATCGAACCGACCTAAGCGCGAAAAAAAAGATCAAGTAACAAAGCCCCCTCCCTGCAAAGGAAGGGGGCTTTGCTTTGCCCACCAAGCCGGTTTCGCCGGCGCTTGACAACCATGAGAATTATGGACGATGTGCCCCGTAATGGATATAATGACTAGTGGTGCACGGTGTGGATTGGCGTATGGTTTGCAGATGCGTGAATATAACCTAAGCTAGAGATGGGGAAAATGAAAATCAATAAATTGGCAATGGCGCTGTTAGGCGTCTTATTTTTTGCAGGGGCTGTTTTACTATTTCCGGCAGAGCGAATATCGGCGCAAGGTCAAACGCCGGTTCCGACGCCAGTGCAGTCTGTGCCGCCGATTCCCATGATACTGTCGGGCCTCGCGGAAGGAGCACCGGACGGCTACAGCGTGATAGGTAGAATTACCCACGGCGTCGTCGTGTACGAGACCCAGCCGTCCGTCATTAAGGATGGCAGGTATCTGCTAACGGTCGCGCCACCCCATTCCGGATTCATCAATGCCGAGGTGGTCCTCAGCCTTGAGGGTGTCGAAGCGTTCGAGCGGATTTCGCACTCCCCCGGCGCGAGCTACTTCAACTTCACTCTGACCTTCCCCGAAATCCCGGTCGCAACCCTGACCCCTACGCCTGTGCCTGTCCTTCCGGCGTCATACTCGGGCACGATAACGATAGCGGGCATCGCCGTCAGTGAGGACATGTCACTGGTGGCGAGAGTCGGAAATTACATCAGCCCGCCGGCCGTGATACTGGAGAGCGGCGAATTCATCAACCTGGTCATACTTACCGAGGACGAGTCGTTGATAGGCGCACCGGTGGAATTCTTCTTGAATGGCGAACCTTCCACCCCGCCTGCTATTGGCATTTTTGAGCCTGGCGGGAGGCTGTATGTGGATCTGATATTCGGCAGCGTTCCGCCGACCGAGACGCCAATCCCGACGGAGACTCCGGTGCCGCCGACCGCGACCCCCGTGCCGACCGAGACACCTACGGCGACTGCCGTGCCGACCGATACGCCGACTGCAACTCCCGTACCGCCGACGGAGACTCCCGTACCGCCGACCGATACGCCGACCCCCGTACCGCCGACAGAGACACCGGTTCCGCCAACCGCGACTACGGTGCCCACTAACACGCCCATTCCGGTAGTGGAAGCTGAAACCGAAGAAGACGAGCCTAGCGGCGGCTGCCTGGTTGCGAGTCGGATCACTTTCGGGCAGGCCGCGACGAACATGTTCATGCTTCTCGCTCCGTTGGTGATGCTTGGCGGCGCAAAGTATGCAAGAAGGCGGGAAGAGTAAGCATCCCCCAACGGCTTGATGTCTCGCGCTAGACGCGGGAAGCGAGCGCTCACGAACAATAGGGGGTCCCACTACAATATGGCGGTGGGACCCCCTATTGTCGGAATGCGCCGTAAATCCTGCGAAGTCAAGGGTTAGTGCCTCCCTATGTGCGGACAAGCGTGAGGTGAAGCGAATCATCCCCGCCCCTAAATATCTATGGGGCACTGTTGCAGAAAGTGTTGAAAGAGGGAGTTGATTGAAAGAGGAGTGTTCTGTTGATTTAACTGTGTACCAGCCGCCAGTGGATGTTTACCTCATCCGGACGCCGGATGAGGGCTTTGAGTATCTTGCCGTCCGTGTCCCGAAGGGTGATGGCGATCGCAGGGTCCTCAGTCTGGAATCGCTTGTGTCTCCCTCTTGCCCTTGGCTGTGAGCGTGAGGTGTGAGTAGTCCGCTGCGTTCGAGAATTCGACCTCTGCTTGGTACAGCCTTGCTGAACCGTTGCTGTTCAGTGCCCTCCGGCGTGCGTAGTCCATCGCCAAGCTCTTGCGCTCAGAGACCCACACGCCCAACTGTTTGAAGAACCTGTGTCGCTCTTGGATACTCTGAGCTGCGGGTCGCCCTCAAGCCACCGGTACGGCTCGTCTGAAGTATCTGGTAGGGCATTTTGTTCTTCGCGTGCGTCCTCCAGCGCGAGAACGATGGTGCCGACTCGGGCGCCGAGGTTGTCTAGGTGGACCTTGCCCTGCGCCATCCCGTATCCGGTAACTGAGATGCCGAGGCTCTCGTCCTCACTTCCAGTTTGCCGGACTCGTTGAGTTCGTACAGCATGTCGGAGATGACCTTCTTGTTCTCGTTCTCACGAGGGCTGATGCCGCTTATGATGACGCCACCTGGGCGCATTGCGTGCAGGTAGATCTGTGCCTCGGTGAGGTCGGGCCGAACGACACTCAGCCTTGCATTAGACCACTCTGGCTTCCGCCCCGCGAGGGAGCCTGTGTAGCCTTCGGGAAGAAGGTTTAACACACGCTCGGCCAGCGCCTGTGCGACGGCGGGATCTAGGTCAGGTTGCATTGAGGGCGCCTCTCCGCAGATACGGTGACCAACGGCATCGTCAGCCTCTATCGCCTCGGGGCAGAACCCGTCGCAGAGGTAGAACGCCCTGCCGTCAGCGGCAAGAGTGTACGGCTCGGACGTGGAGACCGGTGCATCCTTGTAGATAACCAGTCCGCTCACAGAATGCTCTGCTCTGCCGGTCACGCAGACTCTGCGCCCACTTCGGCGACCCGCATCGACTGCTCGAAGTAGGAGCACTTCGAGACCACCCGCACCAACTGTTTGCTGTCGCTCTCGTAGAGCGTAAGCTCGTTGGTGATGGGAAGCCCCTCCTTCCAGTTATCAGGATCGCACTCGCCATAGGTGACATCGACGACGATGTCCTTGACGCTGGTGCCTTCTCGGTGCCGGCGCCAATGATCCGGACGTAGATTTCGTCAACACTTCTGCTCTCGTACGTCTTCCGGAGATTGATATTCGCGTAGTCCATGTTTGCCTCCTTGGCATTCTCTGCTCGTGGCGGGTTGATGTTGATATTCTGTATGAATCCTTCTTTACAAAACAAAACTAACAAGAATGCCCCCATCGGCAATTCTTCGACGGGGGCACTCTTCTTGGTCGTATCGAGGATTATTAGTTGGGCTTGTCGATATCCTCGTGCTTGGACCAGAACACACGAGTCTCCTGGTCCCTGTCGTACGGCCGAGGCACGTCCGAAAGGAGATCGTCAATCCTGTTGTCCTTGAATATGCCTGCGACAGTGGCATAGGTAGGTATCTGCATAAACTTGCTGATGTACTCCGCGTTCCGAATTACGCGTGTCGTGTCGCGCTCGTCGGTTGTGTAAGATATCTCCACAGCTATGAAGCGCGGTGCGCGGTCACTAATCTGCTTTTCGTTGGTCTGTGCTTCTATGATCAGGTCAGCATTCTTGAAGATGTCCTCGTTGTTTTTGGAGATGTCGTCGGTCAAGCCTTCGTCTTTTGCGGCATTCCAGATGTCGATGATGTCCTGCGATTCGAGAGTCCGGACGAGACGCAAGCTCATTCTGTCCGCAATAAGCGCCGCCTCACGCGCTACTCCCTGTTCGGCAAACAATCCTCTCATGTCGCCGATGTGGCATGAGTTAGAGCTTGTGTCAAATGTTGTGGAAATTCCTTCTAGGCTACTTAACCCATCAGGCAGCTACTGCCTCCTCAGCGCTCTTAGGCAACTCGGTTAAGATGCCGTCCTCGAACCTCGCTCCGTCCACAAGCAACCCCATCAGGTTCCGTCCTCCGT
>JAGGDZ010000455.1 GCA_024648655.1 Chloroflexota bacterium
CGCCGGAACATACCACCAGAACTCCGAGCGACTGGCTCGTCCCTCGAAGACGGCATATTTCTCCATTACTCGTACAAAGTTCTGATACAAAACCATCGACTAGTCTGCTGATAATACCGCTGCGCCGCTATCTTGGTAAAGACGTGACAAAAGTATATGTCAGAGTGCTATAAAAAGATAGAATGCAGAAAGCCCCCAAGCGCCGATTGACTGCTGCAGCGTTCGGGGGCTTAGCTTGTTGGCGGGGAGCCTGTCAGGAGTTGGCACGCATATAGAGCGCGACCATCAGGCGAGGGTTGAGGTCAGCCCGAAGAATATGCTCCCCACCTCCAACAACGCAATCCACATCATATTCACCATTGGCCCCTTCTCATCGTTTGCGCTCGATCTTTTATTCTTCTCTTGTGTGCTGTAATTCAGGCTCTCTAATTTCGCCACCGCCACCACAACCACATCAGAATTAGATAGATAACCAATATCAATGCCACTACACGAGATGACAACTCTGCGCCAAAGGTCGCTATTGACGAAAGTTGCCGCTCAAGGGAGCTCGGCAGAGGAAGCGCGGCGTTCAGTAGCATTAAGAGTGCGCCCACCACAACCAAGCCTAGCGAAAGTACCATGCCTGCCTGTATTAAGAATAGGAAATCCCAAAGGCGGGCGAAAGAGACTCTAATCCAGCGTCTGAACTTTTGCATGTGCCTTATGTCTTAATGGAGGCGCGGATAGGGTAAGCGCTTGCTCTAACCCCACAGCATCATATCACCAACGCTTGCATTCCTATCCACAGCATGAATTTGGCTGCACCTTTATGGTGCAGCCAATCAGTTTAGTTCGGATGTGTCAACGCTACCACACAACCGCCACCCCAGTCAGCTAATTAGCTCCAATCTTCGTATTCGCCCGACCAAGTTTCGTAGGTCCGACGAGCCGCTTCCTCAGCCGCTTCCTTAACCTCGGTAAAGATGCCATCCCAGTTGTCAACGCAACCTTGGGCTGCCTCCCGTGCCGAGCAGTCATCGTACTCGTCCTTAAGATCTTGGAACGAACTGGTCACTGCGCCTTTGATCACGCCTTTGATAGCGGACTTATATTCACGCTTCACGTAAGCCTTGGCATCCGAGTAAGAGACACCCGGGTTGTGCTCCACAATCTCGCTCGCAAAGTCGTCGAGGATCTCGCTGACGGCAAGGATTGTTAGAAACGATACGATTTCATGCAGTCTATGATAAATTACTACCATGAAGTTCGGACTTTTCACCCATGTTCCTTGGCCAGAGGGCGAATCGCCGGCGCGCCTGTTCGCGGAGTGCGTCGAGCAGGCTGTGTTCGGCGAACAGCTTGGCTTCCACAGCGTCTGGATTGCGGAGCACCACTTCTCGCGGTACAGCCTCGGGTCGTCATCGCTGGTGCTTGCGGCGGCGATAGCGTCTCGCACCGAGCGCATACGGCTCGGCACGGGTGTGCTCATTCCCACGCTGCACAACCCGATACGCCTTGCCGAGGACACGGCGACGCTCGACTGCGTGAGCGGCGGCAGGCTCGATGTGGGCTTCGGGCGCGGCACTTTCGGCTACGAGTACGGTGGCTTCGGCGTGGACGAAGACGAGGCGCATGCGCGCTTCCGCGAGAGCGTGCACATCGTGCAGGGCTTGTGGACGACGCCGGAGTTCTCGCACGACGGCGAGTTCTACACACTGAACAAGCTCAACCTCGTGCCGCCGCCGCTGCAATCGCCGCATCCACCCATCTACGTCGCCGCGTCATACACGCAGGCGACGCTGGAATTTCTAGTGCGAAACGACTACAAGCTCTGCATCGCCGTAGTGCAGGACACGCAGCAGTCGCTTGAATTATGCCGGCGCTACCTCGCGCTATCGGCGGACGCGGGCAGGACTCCCACGCTCGACGATGTGCCGTTTTTCCGATACTTCTATGTTGCAGAGACCGAGGAGCAGGCACGGGAGGACACGGCAGCGCACATCAGCTGGATACTGGACATCATGCAGTGGCGGCGCGAGTTCAACGAGAGCAGCGAAGTGCCGTACCGCATCGCGGACTGGCGCAGGGAGCGCGCCGAGTTTCCACTGAGCTTCGACTACATAAGCGATAACCGCGCCTTCATCGGCACGCCCGACCGGTGCGCCGCCAAGATAGCCGAGCTGCGCGCGCAGGGCGTCGAATACTTCGGCTGCAACTTTGCGATGGGCGGCATCCCCCACGACAAGGTGATGCGCTCAATGCAGCTCTTCGCCGACGAGGTGATGCCTCGCTTCTCGGGGTGACTATCTTTGATGGATGTAATCGAGGAGAAGACATGGACAAAGTAGGCATAGCAGTCGTCGGATCCACCGGCATCATTGGCAGGGTGCATATCGAGGCGATGCGCGGCTTGCCAAGTTGTCGGCTGGTCGGTATCAACGCGCGGCGTCAGGAACCGCTTATTCGGCAAGCCAATGAACTGGAGACTCGCCTGTATCCCACGCTGGACGATGCGCTGGGCGATGACGAGGTTGACGCGATCGTAATCGCCACGCCGCACCCGTCGCACATGGAGATAACGCTGAGCGCGGCGGCGGCGGGCAAGCATGTGCTTGCCGAAAAGCCGCTGGGCGTAACTCCGTCCGAAGCGAAGGCGCAGATTGCGGCTTGCCGCGATGCGGGCGTGAAGTTGGGCGTGCTGTTCAACAACCGCTTCAGACCCGAAGCCGTCAAGATGCGGCAGCTCATCGACGATGGCGCTATCGGTGAGATTTACCGTTCCGAAATGTCCTCCGCGATGCTTCGCACCCAGGACTACTACGACCGACTGGACTGGCGCGGCAGGTGGGATGCAGAGGGCGGCGGCGCGCTGCTGAATCAGGGCATTCACGGTATCGATATGTACCAGTGGCTTGCCGGACTGCCGGAGACGGTGTTCGGCATGGTGTCCACGCTGAAGCACGACATCGAAGTGGAGGACTACGCCACTGCGCTTCTCGGCTACGCGGGCGGCGGGCACGGCGTCATTCACTGCAACACGGCGCAAGCGCCAAACCAGCAGCGCATCTCGCTGTGGGGCGAGCGCGGCGCGCTTATCATGGAGGACTGGCGCATCACGCTTCGCACGTTGGAGACGCCTGTGCAGCAGTTTATAGACACCGACAAGACGATTGCTTTCGTCAGCCCGTCGGACACAGAAGCCACCTTCGAGTTCGAGCCGACAGGCAGAACGCACAGGCACGCCATAGACGACTTCGCGTGTGCGATCATCGAAGACCGCGCCCCTGCTATCACCGGCGAGGACGCGCTGGGCGCTCAGGAGCTTGTGGCAGCGATAACGCTGTCCGGCTGCCGCGGTGAGCAGGTGAGATTACCGGTTGACCGCGCCGAGTATGACGCTCTGCTCACCGAGTTGCGGCGGGCAGGCAAGTTGCCCCGTTAGAGGTATGAAACTAAAGGACATACTTGACCGCAAGTCGCTACCCGAACCCTGGTCCGAAGGCGACAACATCCCTTGGAATGATCCCGGATTCAGCCGGCGCATGCTGCGCGAACATCTTACCCAGTCGCACGACCTCGCCAGTCGCCGCAGTGTCAGGATAGACGCGCATGTTGACTGGATTCACCGTGAGATGTTGTCCGGCAGGCTCGTCAAGGTGCTGGACCTGGCATGCGGGCCAGGTCTTTATGCGAGCCGACTGGCAAGGCTTGGGCATCGCTGCGTCGGGATTGACTTCTCGCCCGCATCCATCGCGTATGCGAAGAGGCAGACCGTCGAAGAGGATCTATCGTGCGAATATATTCACGCGGACATTCGCTCGATCGAGTACGGCTCAGGATTTGGATTAGTCATGCTCATCTTCGGTGAGTTCAATGTCTTCAGGCCGTCGGACGCCGCACGCATACTTGCAAATGTACACGCTGCACTGGACGAAGGCGGCGTCCTGCTGCTGGAAGCGCATACGGGGGAGGCAATTCGCGAGTTCGGCTTGCGACCGGCATCGTGGTATGCGTCAGAGAGCGGGGTGTTCTCCGGCTTGCCGCACCTCTGCCTTCAGGAGAACTTCTGGGATGCTCAGAGCGAAACGGTTACCCGCCGCTACTTCGTTGTTGACGCATCGAGCGGTGAAGTTACGCGCTACGCACAGACTCTGAAGGCATACACGGAGGAGCAGTACCGCGCGAGTCTGGAAGCGGCAGGCTTCGGCGATGTCCGTTTCCATCCTTCGCTTACCGGAACGGACGATGTGTTACAGCGCGACCTGCTGGTGATTCAGGCGCGCAGGCAGTAAAGTCCCTACTCCTGCATCTTGCCGGGAGTCAGCAGTTCCCAGAACTCGATGTAGGTTTCTTCTATGTACGGGCGATAAGATGCGCCTGCTTCATACGCGGCGGGCGGGATGTTGTTGCCCTCGCGCGACGGAGACTGGAAGGCGGGTGTCTCCCACTCCAGAACGACGATGTTCTGCTCGCCGGGGCATGTGCGGTCATTGTACGCGACCCTGAACTCCTCCCGGTGGCCCTCATCGTGGTAAATCTGCACCTGCTTATGCACGAGGGTCGCCACGCGGCGCGCTTCTCCGGGCTTGGTCTTGTAAGTCCTTCTGACTAGGTACATCCGTGTCTCCTTTGGGGTGTATGTCAGTTGTTAGTAATCGGCTGTCAGTGTAAGGAAGCGCGCCTGCACCTGCTCGGCGCTGACAGTGGTTTGCAGCTCGCCGTTGGCATCGATGCCGAAGTTGTCCGGTGTGTGCAAGGCTTCTGTCAGCGCATCGACGATAGCAATCATCTCGGCTTCGGACTTGGCGTCGGCGAGTGCGGCTGCATTGGCGTCAGGTCCGCTTGACAGCAGTGCAGGTATGGCGTCTGCCAAAATCTCGCGCTCCACTACGGCGCGCTGAATGTCCGCCAAGGCGTTCATATGCCGTCCGAGGTAACAGCCGCCATAAGTCCAGACTTCGAACTTTTCACCCTCAAGCTCGGTGTTGTACTGGCGGCGCGGCTCCAAGCGACGTTCTTCGAGGTAGCGGCGAATGTCGGCGTCCTCGGGATGAGGCTCTTCTTCCTTGAAGAACATCATCACCGTGTGCATGTTCCAGTCTTTTGGCTCGATTCTGATAATCATGGGCAAACCTGATGATTCATTGCTCTAGTTGAAGAACATTTGCAAGACTGCCATGGCGCCAACGACTAATGCGCCGACCCCTATCATCCAGCGCACAAGACGAGTTTCCGTTTGGGCGACGCGAGTTTCGAGTTGATCGACAGAGACTTTAAGCTCTTTCACGTCTTGCTCGACTCTGTCTATACGCGCGCTGAGCACGGCGACATCGGCTTTGATGCCCGCCATCTCAGTTTTGATTTCGGTTCTAAAGTCTGCTAATTCAGTTCTTATTCCAGCTACATCCGAGCGCCGCGCCAACTCCGGCAACGCGCCTTCTATGTAGCTGACGCGCTCCTCAGTGGTCGCCACTCGCCCTTCGCTGTCGGCAACTCGTTGTTCAGTAGTCATGTATCTTTACCATCTTATGGACGGCATTATACAGCATTCAGCAAGGATATGAGTCGCTAGGGCGACGGCGGTAGATTGTCATCAAGCCATCTGTTTACTTCTTCTTCAGCGCGCGGTTCGAAACTCTTTGCAAGAAACGGAAACGGCATGTCGAGATGGAAGTCCGTCTCGGTTACGGCAAGCGTGCCACTGAAACTTACCAGTCCCGCCGCCCTGAACGCGAACTCCATAGTATCGCCGCGCCACCAGTGCGTTGCGTCAGACACGGAGTCGCCGAACTGCTGAAGCATCTCTTCAAGCATCTCTTCAACCCAAGACTTCGCCTGCTGTTTTGTGCGGTTGTGCCGTCTGGTGATCTGCATAACGTAGGCATGGTAGCACATGCGAACCGTCGTCATGTTATATCCTAGTTAACGAGGCACTTCCACAAATCCCTGAGAGTAAGATATTCGCAAGAATCCGACCGCAATTTCCAATCGTCGTTCCTACGCAGGCAGGAATCCAGAGCGGTAGCTCACATATTGGGCTAATTTCCTATTTGTGAAATCGTTCTCAGTCAACTGAATTGGTTCAGCGGCTCACAGGGAATCGCGGTTGATTGATTCGGACAACGTGAGGACAAATATGACAGACAAAATCGTAGCGCCCTACGGCTCTTGGAAATCCCCGGTGACGTCTGAACTGATAGTCGCCGACAGCGTCAGCATCGGCGATGTCGCGCTGCGCGGCGACGACATTTACTGGGCTGAGATGCGCCCGGCTGACAATGCGCGCATTGTGATAGTGCGGCGCGCGCCTGACGGAACCACGCGCGACCTCACACCGCCGGCGTACAGCGTTCGCACGCGCGTTCACGAATACGGCGGCGGCGCGTTTTGTGTAGCCGGAACGGACGGCGGAGACAGCGCGGTCTATTTCAGCAACTTCGCTGACCAGCGCATCTACCGGCAGACGGTTTCTGCATCGGGAGAAGTGGACGAACCGCAGCCGATAACGCCCGAGATAGCCATGCGCTACGCGGACGGCGTGGTCTGCGAACGGCGCAATATCATGGTCTGCGTGCGTGAGGATCACTCATCATCTTGGCGCGAGGCGGTGAACACTATCGTCGCCATCGACCTTGAGCGAGGCGGCAGCCGCGTGCTCGTGTCGGGCGCATCCTTCTACTCAAGCCCGCGCATCAGCCCGGACGGCTCAAAGCTGTCGTGGCTGTCGTGGAACCACCCGAATATGCCCTGGGACGGCTGCGAGCTGTGGGTCGCCGAGCTTCTCGATGACGGCAGTATGGGCGAGCGGCGGCTCGTCGCGGGTGGCGCGAACGTGTCTATCTTCCAACCATCCTGGTCGCCGTCCGGCGTACTGCACTTCGTATCCGACCACACCGGCTGGTGGAACATATATCGCGCCGTCCCGGACTTCGACAGCGTGGAGGCGGTGTGTGAGATGGATGCGATGGACAAAGAGTTCGGCAAGCCCGCATGGGTCTTCGGGCTTTCCACCTACGGCTTCGCTTCCGAAGAGCGCATCATCTGCACATATACGCAGTACGGCGAGTGGCACATCGGAGACATAAACACCACAAGCGGCGTGCTGACTACCGTGCCCACGCCGTTCACCGATGTCGGCACGCTGCATGTTACGGCGCGGCATGTGGCATTCACCGCAGGCTCGCCCACGATGCCGATGTCACTGATGCGCCACGACCTGACTGACAGCAGTACGACCTGCCTTCGCAGTAGCAGCGATGCTGCGCTGGAAGATGGCTACATCTCACGAGCGCGGGCAATCGAGTTTCCGACCGAAAACGGCTTGACGGCGCATGCCTTCTACTACCCGCCGGCGAATGCCGATTATCATGCCCCCGAAGGCGAAAGTCCGCCGCTCATCGTCATCAGCCACGGCGGACCGACAAGCGCGGCCGACTCGTCCCTCGATCTACGCAAGCAGTTCTGGACGAGTCGGGGCTTTGCCGTGCTGGATGTGAACTACGGCGGCAGCAGCGGGTTCGGCACCGAGTATAGGCGTCGGCTCAACGACAGCTGGGGCGTCGTGGACGTGGACGACTGCACCAACGGCGCGAAGTACCTGGTGGAGCAGAGGCTTGCGGACGCGGGCAGGCTAATAATCCGGGGCAGCAGCGCGGGAGGTTTCACCACCCTGCTTGCGCTCACCACGCGTGACACCTTCAGCGCAGGCGCGAGCTACTACGGCATCAGCGAACTTGAGGCGCTGCTGCGAGATACCCATAAGTTCGAGTCGCGCTATCTGGATACGATGGTCGGGCGCTTCCCCGAGCATAAGGAGCGTTACCGGGAGCGCTCGCCCATCAACCACATCGATAGCCTGTCCGCGCCTATGATTGTGCTGCAAGGGCTGGACGACGAGATTGTCCCGCCCAACCAGGCCGAACTGATGGTGGACGCGCTCCAAGATAAGGGGCTGCCCGTCGCCTACCTCACATTCGAGGGCGAGCAGCACGGCTTCCGGCAGGCAGCGAACATCCGCCGCGCCCTGGAAGCTGAGCTGTACTTCTACTCGTGTGTGTTCGGCTTTGCGCTCGCAGACGACATCGAACCCGTGCAGATCGATAACTTGGGATAGGGGGCGGTTGATGAAAGAAATACTAGGCGCGCTACTGCTCCTGCTCGCGTTCGTAGCGGCAATATGGGTTGTCCACGCGGCGAACAGTGTGTTATTTGGTGGCGGTCTGAACCGATACGGACTCTCGCCGCTTGCGTTGCCGTATCGCGGTCTGTCTAATCTGGAACTGACCTTGTCCTACGCGGTTGTCAGTCTCAGAGGCATCCTGCTCAGTCCGATGCTGCATGGCAGCTTCTCGCATCTTCTTTCTAACACATTGCCGTTTTTGGCGCTCGGCGGCTTTGTCGCGCTGCGCGGTCCGAAGACGCTCATTGGTGTGTCGCTGTTCGTGGTCGTACTGGGTGGACTGCTGGTGTGGCTCGTGGGACGTCCGGCGGTACACATCGGAGCGAGTGGGCTTGTATTCGGCTACTTCGGCTATCTGCTGGCGCAGGGCTGGTATGAGCGCAGCTTCGTATCGATCGTGGTAGCCGTTGCGGTACTGCTGCTATACGGAGGGATTGTCTTCGGTGCGCTGCCACAATCCGGTTTCATCTCGTGGGAAGGGCACCTGTTCGGCATGATAGCGGGCGTACTGGCGGCGCGGTCGGGCAGGGACGGTGAATAGGAATGAGGCGTCTATGCGTGTTGAGGCGTCTATGCGTGTTATTGAGTAATCGCAAGCCGGATATCAAAAGTGTCGTCGTCTATTCAATACGCATACACATAAAACGTATGCCCGCCCGGGCAGATGATGCGCTCTTCGATGTCTTCGTGCCAGCCATCGGGGTCAATCTCCAGGTACGGCATCTCCGTCACTATGAAGGCGGCGTCATCGTAGGGCAGGGTAATCGCCGTTGGTTCGCCTCCCACCGGACAGGATATTATCTGAAAGCCCATTTCAAGCATCATCGTCTTTTTCACCTTCGTAACTTACAGGGTTGGGTGGGTCTAGCCCTCACCCTAATCCTCTCCCGGATGGAGGGGAGGCTTGTAGATGTCAACGCATTTGCGGGAACAGCACCACCTCGCGGATGCTCTTGTGGCCGGAGAAGAGCATGGTGAGCCGGTCTATGCCGATTCCCAATCCTCCGGTGGGCGGCAGCCCGTGTTCTATGGCGACCAGAAAATCTTCATCCAGCCTGTCGGTTTCCTCGTCTGCGAATTGCGTCCGTAGCGCCTCTTGCTCCTCGAAACGCATCCTCTGGTCAACGGGATCGTTCAGCTCGGTGAAGGCGTTGCAAATTTCCATGCCCGCGACAAAGCCCTCGAACCGTTCCACCAGCCGTGGATCATCCTTGGTCTTCTTCGCGAGCGGCGACATACCCACAGGGTAGTCCACGAGGAAGCAGGGCTGACGCAGGTTGTCCTCGACGCGCGAGGATATGAGCTTGTCCATAAGACCGGGCCAGCTCATCTGCTGGCTCACGTCTATGCCGATGTCCGCCATCGCCGTCTTCATGGATTCGATATCCGGATGGTCCAGGAAGTCTATGCCGCTGTGCTGCATAATCTGGTCGCGCAGGCTCAGGCGCGGCCAGGGTGGGGTGAAGTCTATGGTTTCTCCGTCGAACTCGACGACCGTCGTGCCCAGAACTTCCTGCGCCGTGCCGGACACCATCTGCTCGACCATCTCCATCACGTCGTTATAGTCGGCGAAGGCTTGGTAGCTCTCCATCGAGGTGAACTCCGGGTTGTGCGTCAGATCCAGCCCCTCGTTTCGGAATATCTTGCCTATCTCATAGACGCGCTCCAAGCCGCCCACAATGAGGCGTTTGAGGTGCAGCTCGGTTGCGATGCGAAGGTACAGGTCCCTGCCGAGCATATTGTGGTGCGTGGTGAACGGGTGTGCCATGCCTCCCGCTGCGACGGGCACCAGCGTGGGGGTTTCGACCTCGATGAAGTCGCGCCCGTCCATGAAGCGTCGGATGGCGCTGACGATGCGGCTTCGCATCACGGCGACCCGGCGCGCTTCCGGGTTGGCGATGAGGTCCAGGTATCTCTGGCGGAAGCGAATCTCCGTATCCTGCAAGCCATGCCATTTCTCCGGCAGCGGTCGCAGCGACTTGCACAGCAGGGTGAACTCCTGCGCCTCCACTGTTACCTGTCCTGTGCGGGTGCGGAAGAGTGGACCCTTGACGCCCAGCCAGTCGCCAATATCCAGATCGCCGAGTGTTTCGTAGGCATCGGAGAGCGTGTTGCGCCGGAACATAACCTGAAGGCGCCCGTCACCGTCGAGCAGGTCGGCGAATGACGCCCTGCCCATGCCGCGAAATG
>JAGGDZ010000191.1 GCA_024648655.1 Chloroflexota bacterium
GCGCGCGTCCTGACGGACATCGGAGACGACAGCGACCTTGGGACTGACTAGCGAGGGCTTAAACGGTATTGAGAGAAGGGGAAAATGGACCACTCAGTTACGAGAAGAAAAAGAGTCTACCCCATAGACATATCTGATGTGCCCGCCGACTCTCCAGCCTTTGAAGGCACGGACGTGCCGGTTGGGTATCTGTTCAGGTACTGGGACGGAAGATTCGCGCTCAGGTCATTTCTTGTGGATTTCCCAGAGGTGTGTTCCACCCAGGCATTGGAGGCTCTGCGTAAGAGAGCGGAGAGCGACATGCCTGTGGACAGCACGGACGGACTCATGGGCGGCATGCCTGTTTTCAGGGGCACGCGAGCGCCGGGTGGAGTACCTGTTCAATCTGCTAAGGCACGGCAGAAACGTAGAGGAGTTCCTGAGCCAGTACACAACGGTCGAAAGAGAAGATGCGCTGAGGGTCTTGGAAATAGCCAGCGAATTCGTGGAGATTGCGACATATGAGAATACTCCTGGATGAAAATATGCCGTCCCGGTATCGGCGCCATTTTTCTAGTTAACCCGATGTGCGAGTTTTCAGTTTAGCAGTTTAGAGATTTGTAGAGGTGGATTGCCCTGAGTTTGGTTCAGAATGAAAGCGATGGTATGACTGAGTGCCTTCCTGAGAAGGCGGCTGCTCAGATGCCACATATCTTTCGCCCATACACGCTTGACCCGATAGCGGTCCACCAGTTGGCCGAACACCGTTTCAATCCTGTATCTGAAGCGACTCAGCAGCGCGCTTCTATGCGGCCAAGGCTCGGAAGAAGCCTTCTTGAATGGAACTTGCAGGTTAAGACCGCACTCAGCCAGTTCCGCCTTGAGTTTCGGACTCCAGTAGTTGCGGTCTCCCAATATAGTTCCTTGCCGTCCGCCGACCAGGTCCGGCACGACAGCCGTCTCGTGAACGGAGGCGGGAGCGACTGCGAAGCCGACGATGACTCCGGGCCAAGACACCAGCGCGTGTACCCGAAAGCCATAGAAGGTCTGACGCAGCAGTGTATCGTGACTGAAGTCGCCCTGTCCCCTGAAGCGTCGGCATCTGTATGCGCGCGCGAACTGACAGGCGGGAAGGGGGAAACTGTCCACCATTTCAGCAAGGGGTCATATTCTGCCTGCTTGAGCATCTGCTGCCATATCATCTCCTTCACGGCGCACAGGTTGGCTGCCTGTCTGACGAATGTTGTGCGGTGCATTGTTCCTATCGCCGGGAACAGGTGCGTGTAGTGTCGGCGGAAGTAATCGAAGATGGCTTTGTCCTGG
>JAGGDZ010000064.1 GCA_024648655.1 Chloroflexota bacterium
GCTGCTTGCTCGCCCTATAAACGTTTGCAAAGGGTACGCTGCTCAGGCGTTGGCGCTGGCTTTCCCAATAGGATCCTCCATAGGGCGCTCGCGAACGCATGGGATCCGCGCTATCGTAAGGCATGGGTTCGATTACCTGCTCCACTCGGAAGTCTGCGCCAGTCAGCAGCGCGAACATTTCCGAGACCGTGCGGAAGAACGTCACGCCCTTTTGGAAGTTGTCCGGCGTCGGCTCATCCCATACTTCGACCGGCGGGTTGAAGTAGTCGGTGACGCGCAGCACTTTTTCGTATGCGTCCCACTCGAAAGCCGTTAGAGGGTGCACCGTGCCGATGACCAGCATCCCATTTTCCCGAAGCAGCCTGTAAGATTCGGCTAGGAAAGACGCAGGATCGGGCAGAAATTCCATGCCGAAGCACGAAATCACCAGATCGAAGCACTCGTCCTTGAGCATGGCAAGGCGCTCAATATCGCACTGGATAAGGTTGAGAGCGACGCCTTCCTGCGCTGCGAGTTCGCGCGCTTTCGCCAATTGGTGCCCCGACATATCGATGGCGGTCGTTTCCGCTCCCCACTTAGCCAGAGCGATTGAGTTCTGCGCCGCGCCACAGGCAAGTTCCAGCGTCCTCTTTCCACACACATCACCAATGATACCGAGTTCCCGCTCTCCCGGACACAGTGGCGAAAAATGCACGTCGTCCAAAGAAATTCGGGTCTCCATCTGATAGGACTCGGACATCTCATCCCAGCCAAGGCGAATTGCCCTTTTGATGGAGTCGGTGGACAAAGTGCGAGAGACCTGAACGCGAAGGTAAGAGCGAGAAGTGGTGGTGGCCCCAACGGAATTCGAATCCGTGTTTGCGGCTTGAAAGGCCGCTGTCCTAGTCCCCTAGACGATGGGGCCACAATTCGCGAGGCAAAGCGCCTGCACCTCTATTGTAGAGATTCGACTAACGGCACGCAACGAAATAGCGAGCCGGCAGCTCTCCTATCCTCTTGGCAGATCGCTACGGATACAGCGCGAGCTGTGTGATGCCTTCGTCCTCAGGCAGCCCGAACATGAGATTCATGTTTTGCACCGCCTGCCCCGCCGCGCCTTTCACGAGGTTGTCTATGCAGCTGATGACCACAAGGCGGTTTGTCCGTGCGTCAACCGTTGGATAGACAACACAATCGTTGTTGCCGAGGGTATGCTTCGTCATCGGCGGCGCGGGCACGACCTTCGTGAACGTTTCCCCTTCGTAAAAGCTGTGGTATATCTCGCGTATCTCAGCTTTCGCGTCCTCACCGGATGCGATCGCACCTTCCTTCAGTGGGGCGTAGCAACTTGCGAGTATGCCTCTCGTCATCGGGACCAGGTGCGTCATAAAGGTTATGCGAAGCCCGTCGCTGCCATCAAGCAGGTCCAATTCCTGCTGGATCTCCGGCAAATGACGGTGCCCGTCAACCGAGTAAGCCATGAAGTTCTCGTTGACCTCTGAAAAGTGCGTCTTCAGCGACAAGCCTCGTCCGGCTCCGGACACACCTGACTTCGCGTCAACGATAATGTCGCTTTCTATGATGCCGGCGTCCACCGCCGGTGCGAGCGCCATTATCGACGCGGTGGGATAGCAACCCGGATTGGCTACAAGACTCGCATCGGACACTTCGTCGCGGTGCAACTCGGTCAACCCGTAAACGGAGCCTTCCAGGTGCTCCGGACATGGGTGCTGCACACTGTACCAGTCTTCATAGACGTTCAGATCCTTCAGGCGGAAATCGGCGCTAATGTCCACAGCTTTCACGCCTTCGGCAAGCGCCCGCCCAATTCGCTCGGCGCTTGCAGCGTGCGGCAGAGCCGAAAATACGACATCTACGCTCTCGGTGATTTCCTCGGTTATTGTCAGGTCGATCTCAGACATGTGCGGGAATACATCAGCCAGCTTCTGTCCTGCTGCGCTTCGGCCGGTTACGGAGGTGATTTCTGCGTTGGGGTGTCGGGCGAGGATACGCGCCAGCTCAACGCCCGCATATCCCGTCACATTGATGATGCCAACTTTCACTTTCAACGCAATAGCCTCCTGATACTGAATATGTCAAGTATAAACCTCGCCAAACGGTCGGACAAGGATTATCCAATCTTATTGCCACTCTTGCGCTTCCGTGCAGCCCGTTTCGCCTCCCGCTCTAATTTAGGCCTTTCACGGCAGCCCCACCCAAGCGCGCACTCACCGCATCGAGGGCGCTGTGCCTTGCATACCTGTCGCCCGTGCTGAATCAAGTACATATGGAATGCGAATACGTCCTGCGGTTCGACCATCGGCTCAAGAATATCGTGCGCCTTGTCTGCGTTCACTTTGGCGCCAATCAGCCCAAGGCGCTTGGAAACACGGAATATATGAGTGTCCACCGGCATCGCTGGCATTCCCAACGAAAAGCACAGAATAATCGCCGCCGTCTTGGGGCCAATGCCGTTCAGCCTCTTGAGCCATGCTTTTGCTTCATCAAGGGGCATTTCGGCAAGAAACGACAGGTCGAACGAACCAAGTTCATCGCGAATCTGACAAAGCACACTCTTTATGCGCGGCGCCTTTTGCTTCGCAAGGCCGCCGCGTCGGATTGCCTCTTCTATCGCCTCAACAGGAGCATCGGCTACCGCGTCAATGGAATCGAATGTGCCCATCAGGCTGTTGAAGGCACGCTCCGAGTTCAAGTCGGATGTGTGCTGCGACAGGATTGTATAGACAAGTTCTTCGACTGGCGAATAGCGCACGTGCCACTGCGCGGGGCCATACTCTGCGCCAAGAAAGTCCAACACATCCTGCGCGCGAACCTTGCGCCTTCTGGGCGGCTTTGCCGGATGTGTAGATGGCCTGTGTGCTTGCACGGGCTTTAACCCTTTCCCAAAGCGCCGACTATTGCATCGCCCACCTGCGAAGTGGATGAAGAGCCGCCAAGGTCGGGAGTCAGTATCTCTCCCTGCTCGACGATGAATGTCACAGACTTGTCCACAACATCCGCTGCTTCTTCGTGCCCAAGGTGGCGAAGCATCATCGAGCCGGACAGAATGGCTGCCATGGGATTCGCTATTCCTCTGCCCATAATATCCGGCGCGCTGCCGTGAACCGGCTCGAACATAGAAGGGAAACGCCGCTCCGGGTCGATATTTCCGCTCGGCGCAAGTCCCATGCTGCCTGTGATGATTGCGCCGATGTCGGTTAGTATATCCCCGAACAAGTTGCTGCCAACAACGACATCGAAGCTTTCTGGGCGACGCACGAAGTCCATGCAGGCGGCATCAATTAGCAGCGAGTTGGTTTCAATGTCCGGATAGCGTTCTGCCACCCGGTCGAATGCCCGGTCCCACACGAGCATACCGAAGCCCAGAGCGTTAGACTTGGTTATCGAGGTGACGTGTTTTGCCTTATTTCGCTTGCGCGCCTGATCGAAGGCATAGGTGATAATGCGTTCGCAGCCCCGCCGAGTAAACACGCCCGACTGTATGCCTATCTCTTCCTCGAAGCCCGGATACTGAAATCCGCCGACTTCGGCATACTCCCCCTCGGTATTCTCTCTGATTACGAGCATATCGATGTCGTAAGGCTGCCGGTTTCGCAGGGGTGAAGTAATGCCGGGGTACAGAACGCTGGGCCGCTCGCACACGTATTGGTCGAATGTCCGCCGTATCGGGAGAAGCAGTCCGTTCAGTGTAATATGATCTTGCAGTTCGGGATGCCCAACAGCGCCCAAATAGATAACATCGGACTGCGCCATCTGATCGAGTGCATCGGTCGGCATCATCCTGCCATGTTCGAAGTAGTAGTCTGAGTTCCAGGGATGCTCGATGAAGTTCCAGTTTATACCGTACTGTTCCCCAACGGCGTCCAGAACCTTGATGCCCTCTTCGATGACCTCGATGCCAACGCCGTCCCCACGAATCACGGATACTTTATAGTCGGTCATGTCAGACCTCTCATTGCAGGAGATAAATTCGGAAGCCCTAATCAATGTCCGTAATCATACACTACAATTGACTTCTTATCCGCTCAAGCCAATGTCGGGTTTCTCTGGCAGACTTGAACCGAAGCACTTCAATTGGATTATATTCCGGCGAAGCCAGCGCCGCCGCGAGCGACTCTCGCCGGCTCCAATGCGTCCGGAATGCCCAAAGGAACAGTGAGTCCTTAGTCAGAAAGTGCCGCCACAGATCTTCTCTGTTGCCATTCCATAGCTTCTTTCGCATGACGCCTCGCGTCATCGTGCGCCAAAATAGGCGCCAGAACACGAGCGGAAAAGAATAATCGAGCCAAATGAGAGTTGTCGCGCGAGGCCAGATGATGTCACGTGCCAAGCTGTAGTTGCCGTCAACAATCCAACCTTCGGTCGATAGAGAACCTGCGACACGCTCCCTGAATATGTCATCCGGCGTCTCAACCCAGTTAGGTCCGTGGCGGATCGCATCCAACTCTATCGTTGGAACGCTCAGTAACTGGGACAGCCGTCGCGACAGCGTAGTCTTGCCCGAACCTGTCGTGCCTAAGATGACAATGCGGTGGGCGTCTTTGGGTGGATAAGAAATTTTGCTATACCTCTTGCTATACATTGGTGCACAAGTCTAAGCAAGACTAGGAATGTCAATGGGACGGCTATGTACGGGACGGCTATGCACAGTGTCAACGCCGAGTGCCAATATCTTTGGAGTTACGGCTCTGTGCAGTGGCATGTAGTTGTCGTCGCCGAACACGACAGGACATACAGTCGGCCTTCCGTCTATTTTTTTCATACAAGTCTGACCTAACCCATTGTATCTGCCTATGTCCGCTACGACAAAAGTTCTGCTCTCCATCGCTTCAACGCCAAGTTCTCGCAGCAACGACTCTGGTAAAATGGTGGAAGTAGCGGCGGAATCTACAAGCGCACTGACTGTCTCATAGCGTCCCCCTTGCGGCTCTCCAACTTCCAGTTCGAATTGGAATGCTCCCATTAGTAGATCCCTTCTCTCCGCGTGTCAGGGATTAAATCTTGACGCGATTCTCACCCGATGTTAGGTTATTTTATTATAGATATGGAATGCGTTGAAGGGGAGTAGTAGCGTTGCAGTGGGGCAGAAAGAGAGTCGGGGAGGCTGGAATCCCGGCACGCTGAACTGCCGTGAACTCGCCCCGGAGCGTCCGATCTGAAAGCGCATCTTGCGAAATAGGTTCGGACGGGTATGCCCGTTACAGCTACCGAGCGTCCCGGCGGAATGCTCTGCCGGGGAACAAGGGTGGTACCGCGGTATCTTCCGAGTGAAGCCCGTCCCTTGCTGAGGGACGGGTTTTTTTGTGCTGATTTGGTGTGCGAGAGATTTGAGCGGAGGGCAAACGATGACAGTTGTAAGGACGATAGAGCAGCGCTTCGATCACAGAGCAATAGACGCGAAGTGGCAGCAGCGCTGGCTCGAGGACGGCATCAACAAGGTGGAAGACGACGACCCGCGCCCGAAGTGGTACGAGTTGACGATGTATCCCTACCCGTCCGGCGATCTTCACATAGGGCATTGGTACGCCATGAGTCCGTCAGACGCGCATGCGCGATTCCGCCGCATGCAGGGCTACAATGTGCTGCATCCAATGGGTTTCGACGCCTTCGGTTTGAACGCTGAGAATGCGGCAATCCAGCGCGGTATCCACCCTCATACATGGACAACTGACAATATGGAAAACATGCGGCGGCAGCTTCGCAGCATGGGCACCATCTACGACTGGGACAGGGAAGTTGTCACATGTGCCCCGGAGTACTACAAGTGGAACCAGTGGTTCTTCCTTCAATTCTACAAGAGTGGGCTGGCATACCGGGCGTTTGCGCCGGTGAACTGGTGCCCCTCATGCCAGACTGTGCTTGCCAACGAACAGGTAATCGATGGCTTGTGCGAGCGATGCGACAGCACAGTCACGCACCGGGACCTCAACCAGTGGTTCTTCAAGATAACCGATTATGCCGAAGAACTGCTCGACCACTCCAAGATTGACTGGCCCGAGAAGATTAACAGAATGCAGGATAATTGGATCGGACGCAGCGAAGGTGTGGATATCGAATTCGACATCTCCGAGTACGGCCTCGAAGAGAAGACTATCACCACTTTCACGACGCGGATAGACACCGTTTACGGCGTAACCTTCGTGGTGCTCGCTCCGGAGCATCCGCTTGTTGAGAAGCTGACTACCCCTGAGCATAAGCATGAGGTCGAGGCATACGTTACACAAGCGCGGATTCAGACGGAAATTGAGCGTCTTTCCACCGACAAAGAAAAGACAGGAGTGTTCACAGGGTCGTACTGCGTAAACAGACTGAACGGCGAGCGTGTGCCCATACTCGTTGGCGATTACGTGCTGCTAACATACGGCACGGGCATTGTGATGGGTGTGCCCGCGCACGACGAGCGCGACTTCGTCTTCGCCAAGAAGTACGGACTGCCGATTCGAGTGGTTGTCGCGCCGCCCGACTGGGACGGCAAGCCGTTGGAAGAGGCATATGTCGATGTCGGCACACAGGTCAACTCGGCTCAGTTTGACGGCATGAACAGCGGAGAAGGCTTGCGGCGTATCGCCGACCATATCGAGACGAACGACTGGGGAAAGCGCAAGGTGCAGTATCGCGTGCGGGACTGGCTTATTTCAAGGCAGAGATATTGGGGGACGCCAATCCCCATCATCTATTGCGACGACTGTGGTATCGTTCCCGTGCCCGAAGAGAATCTGCCAGTGCTGCTACCCGAGGACGCCGATTTTCTTCCAACGGGTGAATCTCCACTGGCACTGAATGAAGCATTTGTGAACACCACTTGCGCGTATTGTGGAGGCCCGGGCAAGCGTGAAACAGACACTATGGATACATTCGTGGATTCGTCCTGGTATTTCCTGCGCTTCACCGACACGCAGTATGAGAATGGCGCTTTCAATCCTCAGAGTCTGTCCCAATGGGGCGCAGTCGATCAGTACACCGGAGGCGTGGAGCATGCAGTCATGCACCTGCTATACGCTCGCTTCTTTGTTAAGGCGCTGCGAGACCTCGGGATGCTTGACTTCGACGAGCCGTTCGATCGCCTGTACAACCAAGGCGTCATACTGGGTTCGGACCATGAGAAGATGAGCAAGTCTCGTGGGAATGTCATCGCTCCTGATGAGTATGTGGACGCATTTGGCGCCGATGTCGTGCGCTGCTTCCTGATGTTCCTAGGTCCATGGGACCAGGGCGGAAGCTGGAGCGATACCGGCATTAACGGCATGGCACGCTGGATGAACCGCGTCTGGGATGTGGCTACGCGGGATGCGAGACAGCTAGACGATTTCCCGCGCAACGACGACTCCGTGCGCGATATGCAGCGCCTCATGCACAAGACGATCCGACGTGTGGGTGAAGACCTGCAGCGCTTCAAGTTCAACACTGCGCTTGCCGCCTTGATGGAGTACACGAACGGGCTAAATCAGTTCTGGGAAGGTAAAGGCGTACACTCCGAGCACTGGGCACAGGCGATTAGCAGCCTGCTGACACTAATGTCACCGATAGCTCCGCATATCTCTGAAGAGTTGTGGGAGCGCAACGGGCATGAGGGCAGTATACACTCCACAAACTGGCCGGATTGGGACGAGGAACTCGCTGCCGACGAAGTCATTACACTTGTGGTGCAGGTGAACGGACGAGTGAGGGACAAGATCGAAGTCTCGGCTTCCATCGACGAGGAAGCGGCAAAAGATACCGCGATGGACAGCAGAAGAGTTGCGCCCCATATCGAGGGCAAAGACGTCGCTCGCGTGATCTACGTGCCCGGCAAGTTGGTGAATATAGTCGCGCGATAGAATTTCGCTTCGGGCAAGCCGAGCAAAAATAACATCAAACATCAATTGAAAGCGAGCGCCGCCCAATTCGTACTTGGACGGCGCTCATGGTATGGGCACTCATCTCTTCCGAGAGTTACTCGCTTTTCTCCTATGCCAATGCCAGTGTGGTCGTCGGGAACAGTGACGCGGGATCTACGGCTTCCGGTATAATCCCTTGCTCCACATTGAAGCCTATGAACGCCTCCAGAGTCGCCCGCGCTCGCTCGAAGCCGAACGGGATGGGGTCGTCTCCCACGATAGCCGCCCTCTTGAGAAACGCTTCGTCACCAGCATCGGTGGCTTTCCCGGTACGCAGACGCTCAACATACGGCGCTCTCGCCCTGCTGAATAAGTCCCATAATTCCTCTGCGATTCCAGACTGAGACTCCAACAGATCGTCCTTCACTACCAGCATGTGGCTGATGGGATACAAGCCTGTTTTTTCGTGCCAGGCTTTATCGGCATCGAGCGAATTCGGAAACAGTGGCAAAACGTCCGGAGAATCGACTTGCCCTGCGCCTATGGCGGCGTCTATCTCACCTGTGAGCAGCATATCGCCAAGATCGGCGTTGGGAGATGAGACCACGTTGTCCGGCTCAACAAACTCCGCGACGTGTTCATCCCCCGACAATACCCATGTAACGGCATCCAAGTCAACATCGTACTCGGTCCGCAGAAGCGCGCGAGTCCATACTCCAGGCGTCAGGGTGTAGCTCCTGACACCCACTCGCTTGCCTTCCAGGTCCTTGGGCGAGTCAATACCACTGCGTGCTCGAACAAGAATCCCACCGTGGTAGAAGTCGTGCGTTAGAAAAATAGGTAGCCCCGTGAAACGCTTGCCGTGCGCTCGGGAGCACAAGTAGGTCGCCAGCGCCATTTCCGCAACATCAAACTCCAGGTTCCGCACCATTCGGCGGAATATCATAGGCACAGGTGAGATTTCTACATGCTCCATGCTAAACATATCGGATGTGACGCTCCCGTCCTTCAACGGAGTGGTGTGTCCATAGTTTGCTATGGCGGTCTTCAATACTAAATCACTCAATCTGCATACTCCTGTCTGAACTCTGCCAATAGGATTAGGTTCCGGCTGATAGATGGTTAGCTAATTGTTGTAAGCCTTGGCTAGGGTACAAGCATACAGCATTCGCTAAAGTGTTCCAATTTCATCACCCCTCCATGGATAGCGGATAGTGTTTGCGTCCATGTGGGTGAATTTCAGGCGTTCACCATAAGCGCGTTGACTCACGGTCATGGAGTGCCGCTGGGATTTGAGATCCATTTAGCGGCACCGTGGCAATACCAGAACATCACACATCAGATCCGCGATCAAATTGGGAGTTGTCCGCCGAGAAATTGCTCCAAACCACACCTGAAATCTACTTGCACATATTGTCGATGTGTGCTGTTGTTTATTGTACACTGCCCTATCATCATTTAATACAATGAAATAAATTACAGTGCTGGAGGCTCTGAAGTGAACTACCCTAGCGCCAGAGGCCTCGAACCGAACAGCCTACTTGTGCCTGCCCTAATTGCACTGATCTTGGGCATGGTCGCGAGCATTTGCGCGCTGCTTATCCAAGTATTCCTTGTGCTCTCGGATCGAAGAGCCTTATCAACCGGGGAATTTTCGCGAAATGTTGAAGACTTGCACGTCTCGGGATGTTCGCTCTGCATGCACCGAAACTGCATGGATGCAGGCGTCCAACTCTCTAGAAATCAAGCTGAGATGTAAGCCTATCATGTTGCCTGACGACTTTAGTGGCATTCGAAAGTCTAGCTCAATCTATTTCACAGGACGTCGCCCCGATAGATGACTTCCATATTGAGACCCCCCACTCGTGTCGCTGTTATTGGCGCAGGAATTGTTGGCGCCAGTATCGCGTGGCGCATTGGCGCTCGCGGCTTTTCGCTTGCCCTCATCGATAAAGCTGAACCGGGGAGCGGTGCATCCAGCCACAGTTTCGCGTGGATAAACGCAGGTGCAAAAGAGCCACTTGGCTATCACAATCTTAATCGGCGCTCGCTGGATATGTGGCAGCGATTTGCGGCCGGACTGGCAGACGATGGCGATGTGGCGAGCATAGGGTTGCGGTGGGGCG
>JAGGDZ010000362.1 GCA_024648655.1 Chloroflexota bacterium
TCATAGTGCTGGTCGCTGCCGCTGTGGTGCTGGTAGGTGTGGCTCAGATTGCGGACGACTCGGATCACCTGATAGACGCAGGACTCATCGCGCTCATCGTACTGCTCAACGCGAGCTTAGGCTTCACGCAGAACTACCGGGCTAATCGGGGCATCGAATCGCTTAGTCAACTGACCGCGCCCTCCGCGACGGTGTTGCGAGACGGAGCGCCCGAGCATGTGGATGCCACGCTGCTGGTTCCCGGCGACGTCGTACTATTGGAGGAGGGGGCGCGCATTCCGGCCGATGGACGCCTCATCGGCAGCGTCGAACTGCGGATCGACGAGTCGGCGCTCACCGGAGAGAGCATCGCCGTCCTGAAGAGTACACGCGCTGTGCCTGAGGACTCCGCTCTAGCCGACCGGTTGTGCATGGCATATAACGGCACAGTCGTGATGCGCGGTCGCGGTAGGCTGCTGGTCGCGATGACAGGGATGCGGACTGAAGTGGGACTGATTGCGGCGGAGGTTCAGATGCCGGAAGAGGAGCCGACCGTCTTCCAGCGCGAGGTGGGGCGGTTAGCCAGACGGATTGGATGGGCTGTCGCAATACTCATTTGCATCGTCGGTGCGCTGCAAATGCTAATCGGAGACCTAGGCCTGCTCGAAACGTTCATCACAGCAATCGCTCTTGCCGTTGCAGCCGTACCGGAGGGACTGCCCGTCGTCCTCACACTGGCTCTGGCATTCGGCACGCGACGGATGCTGGAAAGGCAGGCGCTCGTGCGCTCGCTCCCTGTCGTAGAGATCGTAGGCGCTGCGGAGGTCATCTGCGCCGACAAAACAGGCACGATAACAGAAGGTCGGATGACGGTCCGAAGCCTTTCGACGATTTTCGAAGAGGTCGATGCCAAGGATATTAAGCCCAGCGGGTTGAAAGAGCCTATCCGAATGGCGCTGCTTGTCGCCGGGCTGTGCAATAATGCCCGCCGACATCCTGAGCATGGCTATATGGGAGATCCTACTGAAGCCGCCTTGCTCGAGCTGGCCGTACGCGCCGCGCCGCCGCTCGACGCGTACGAGCGTACCGCTGAAGTTCCCTTCACTTCCGAGCGGCGGATGATGTCTGTAGCCGTCCGCCTGCCAAAAGGAGGGAGCGGTTTGCTGCTCACAAAGGGTGCGCCGGAGCCGGTGCTCTCGCTCTGCACAAGTATTAGAACCCCGTCGGGAGACGTTCCTTTGACCGAGGAACAACGCGGCGCGCTTCTGGACGAGACAGATGCCCTGGCAAGCCAGGCGCTCCGAGTACTGGCGCTCGCGTATAAGAAGCAGGCTGCCGACGCGACAACGAGCGAGGAGGAGTTGACATTCGTTGCCTTAGCGGCGATGAACGACCCGCCCCGAAGGGGAGCCAAGCAGGCCATCGAAGCGGCGCAGCGCGCCGGTATACGGGTGGTCATGATTACGGGAGATAACAGCCGAACTGCGGCGGCCGTAGCCGAAGAGGTAGGGTTGGAAGGAGATACCATCGAGTCAAAGGAACTCGATGCGCTGGACGATGACGGTTTCCGGCTAAAGGTTAACCACACCAGCATCTTTGCGCGGGCGGAGCCTCACCACAAAGTAGCCATCCTCCGGGCGCTTAAGCAGGACCATGAGGTCGTGTTGATGACAGGAGATGGTGTGAATGACGCGCCGGCCCTCCGCAACGCAGATGTGGGCATCGCGATGGGTATCAAAGGCACGGATATCGCCCGTGATACGTCCGACATGGTGCTCCTTGACGACAATTTCGCCACTATCGTTTCGGCTATCGAAGAGGGACGTCGGATCTTCCGAAACATCAAGAAGTTCGTGAACTATTTGCTCACCGGCAATCTGGCCGAGGTGCTCGTAATCCTCGTGGCGACGATGTTCGGCTACCTGCCGATTACCGCGGTGCAGATCCTGTGGATCAACCTCGTTACGGACTCTGGCCCTGCGGTCGCGTTGGCGGTGGACCCGTCGCCTCGGGGCGCTATGCGAGAGCCGCCTCAACACGGCGCGCTGCTGGGGTGTTCAATGGCATTCCTTGTTGGCAGCGTCGGTGTGATTATGGCAATCATTTTGCTCGGCACATTCTTCATCGGGCTCCGGCTGTGGGATCTTGAGACGGCGCGGACGATGACCTTCACAGGATTCGTCGTGCAGGAATACCTCCGGCTGCTGGTCATCCGGGTGCAGGAGGGAATGCCACCTCTTACGAACAGATGGCTGTGGGCGGCGGTGAGCTTGAGCCTGCTGCTACAGGTCGTTATCGTGTACACGCCAGTAGGGAATAAATCTTTTGGGACTGTGGCGCTGGGCTTGGAGCAGTGGGGAGTGCTCATCGCCGGACTTGCCGTAGGTTTCATAGCGACTGTCACCGCGGGGAAGCTGGTCGTTAGGCGATTCGGCCCGCTGTAGCGTAGCCATCGCCCCGACCCCAGGCCAAGCGCCGCTTCTATCGCCTGGTCGGAGGTCCGTCTCATCGGACGGACGTGCGGTTCACAAGGCACCTAGGATTCTCCACCGACTGCCGTCTAACGAGTTGAACGGCATGGAAGGAATTTCCACAACTGGCTCAGATACCTTTGATCTGTCGATCCGTTCCCGGGGGTGGTCCACAAAACGTCAGAGGCTTTGGCAAGTTCGGAGTGGACACTCATAAGGACCGGCATGTGGCGGTTGCCATTGACCGGCGGGGTGTCCGATTTGGCGAGAAGCACATGTCGCTGCCACCTGCGGGTACGAGGAGCTCGAGCGGTGTCGTGCGACCTAGAACAGGTCCACGCGTTCGGAGTCGAGGGCACGGGTTCCTACGGCGCCGGACTCGCACGCTTCCTGATCGATAGGAACTATACGGTACTCGAGGTCAACAGGTCGGATCTATCTGTGCGCTATCGAAGAGGGAAGAGCGACCCCGCTGCCGCTGAGATGGCAGCGCGCTCAGTGCCAGTATTGTGCTCAATGGATGGCGGCGACGGTGCGTCGAGCGGGGATCGGGCACTTGCTCCAACGCTTTGAGCAGGCTCTTTCCCATTCCTTCCGTATTCATAGACCTAGTCTATTACATCTCCCTTTTATTCGCGTCAGAGTATTTGACGGAGACGGGTGTCCCAGCGGTCTCGCAGCCAGTCGCCAATGAAGTTGAAGGAGAGCACCGTGAGGAAGATGGCGAGGCCTGGGAAGAGCGCGACCCACCATGAGTTGGAGAGATAGTTGCGGCCATCGGCGACCATCGCTCCCCAGGCAGGTGTGGGTGGTGGAACGCCTGCGCCGAGGTAACCGAGTATTGATTCGGCGAGGATGATTCCGCCAACCTGCAAGGTTGTCGCTACTACGAGGGTGTTCATGACCCCGGGTAGGATGTGGCGGAACAGAATGCGGATGTCAGACGCTCCCGCCACTTTTGCGAGCGCTATGTAGTCCAGTGTCTTGATCTGTAGTGTCTGACCACGCACGAGGCGCACGATTTCAGGCCAGCTTGCAAGGGCGAGGACACCGATGATGACGTAGAACTTCTGGCCGAGCACTACAACGATGACTAGTGCAAGCAGCAGATATGGAATTGCGGTTGTAATGTCGGTGAGGCGCATTACGACTTCGTCTATGTACCTGCCGTAGTAGCCTGCGACCAGACCGAGGGTCGCGCCGACGAGCATGCCCACCGTGATGCTGATGGACGCAAGCGTGAGGGAGACACGGGCACCATGGATGATACGGGTGAGGACATCGCGTCCAAGAGGGTCTGCGCCGAGGAGGTACTTGCTTCCCCTGCTGCAATAGTCGAAGTATGGCTTTTCGTCGCCCATGCATTGAGCGTACCAGGACGGGGCAGCGGTGCGGTCGCGCAAGTCCTGACGATTGGGCAGGCTGGGTGAGATGTACTCGGCGAATATGGCGCAGGTTACGAGTGTGCTGATTATCAAGATTGGTATGAGAGGCCAGCGGCGCAGGACATATAACACGCGCCTCAACACGCTGGGGTTCGTGCGACTGTGGATGTCGGCTAGAGTTATGCGGATGGCTTGGTTCATGGAACAGGGGCTAGCATCGACGGATGGGATGGACGGAACAAAATGATAGGAACAGAAAGAGGGGCGGGTTTATCCCGCCCCTCAATGAATTAGGCTTGCGGATGTGGCAGTGCCCTCTTTGACGATTTCACCCCCAATCCTAACTCTTTCCCCATCGACGGGGAAAGGAGCTCTATATTGCGGCTAAGTGGTGAAGAGCACCGGATTTCGGAGGGGAGGCGCTATCTCCTGCTCAGTGAGAGGGTATGCCTCCTTCTTGTATATCTGAATGCGGTGCGATCCGAAGTCGGTGACGTAGAGTCTGCACTCGTCGTCAACACGCACGGTGAGAGGGGCGCGGAAACGCTTTGTGGCTTCGAGGTCTGCCATTTCGCGCAGTCGCAGCGTCACCGGATTGGCGAGGATGTATTCGCGCGCAGAGCGGGAGAGGTTCGCGTCTCCAATGAACTGCTCAACGAAGCGCCCATCGGAGTCAAAGAGCTGAACACGATCGTTACCCCAATCGGCGACGTAAATGTCGCCGTCAGTGTCAACTGCGACGCTGGTCGGGCGGTCAAAGTCGCCCTTGTCGTCGCCATGCCCGCCGATTTCCATCAGGAATTCGCCATCGACAGTGAACTTCTGCACGCGGTCGTTGCGCCAGTCGGCGACATATATATCGCCCTCGTCGTCAACCGTCACGCCCCAGGGCATGTTCAACTGACCTTTGCCGTCTCCGAATTCGCCGAACTGCGATATGAACTCGCCGTGCTTAGTATATATCTGCACACGATGGTTGAGCGTGTCGGAAAGGACGATGTTGCCCTCGTTGTCGAAAGACATTCCGGTCGGGCGGTCGAATTGCCCTTCACCGTTGCCCTGCTCTCCCCAACTCGTTTGCAACTCTCCGTCCTTGTCGAAGACAAAGACCTTGTTGTGCGCCTCATCGGAGACATACAACATCTCATCATCATCGCAGAGCAGTCCGGATGGCCACTGGAACGTACCAGTGCCGATGGTACCTAGATTGTCGTCTGCCCAGTTTATTCGCCTGATCTCGTTGCCAAGACCGCCGCGGCACAGCACATATACGCGCTCATCCTTGCCGAATGCTATGTCAACGGCATTGGAGGTTACCCGCCGCATGCCGAGTGTCATGTAATAGGGGAAGCCTGACCTAAGCAACCCGTATGGTCTGGCCATCGTTGCACCTCGCTGAATAGGTGTCAGCTATCAGCGGTCAGTATTCTCAAGTCAAAGTGTGCCGACCGCTGAAATCTGACTACCGAATGCTTCTCTTATTTGAAAGGAGTGATTTGCTCGTAGTTGCCGTTGACGATTTCGGGGGCGTCTATGCCCATCCACTGCTCGAGCATAGTGGCGTAGATGCCACGGAAGTCGATGGTGTGCTCGAGGTCTTCGCCCTTCGCCCAGTCGGCGGAGTCGAGCGAGGGATACTCGGAGTAGAGGCCACCGTTGACCGGCTCACCGATGATGAACGCGCCGCCTCCGGAACCGTGGTCAGTGCCACTGCCATTGTCCTTGATCCGGCGACCGAACTCGGTGAATACCATCATTACGACGTTGTCAGCAGCGTCGTGCTCGTTTAGATCATCAAAGAAGTCTCGTATAGCGCCGGAGAGGTCCTGCAGCAGCTTGGGGTGTGTCGGGTTCTCGTTGGCATGCGTATCGTACCCGCCGTGGCTGGTGTAGAAGATGCGTGTGCCAAGTCCGGTGGTATGCACTCTTGCGATGTCCCGCAGGCTCTTGGCTATCGCGTTGTCTCCATACTCTACGGTTGAGCTGTACTGTGACGGGGCTGCCTTCAGCCTGTCAGCTCCGCGAAGCACATCCATGCCTGTGCGGGAGAGATACTCCATCACCGGGCCGGTTCCGATTGCCTGCGCGTACATGTCCTTGAAGATCTGAAGTGCCTGATCGCGCTGGTCGTCCTCACCGATGCCCGTCATCAGCCCGTAGCTGTCGAGATCGTTGACAGATGTTACCGGAACGCCGGGCACAGCCATTGCGCGCGGCAGTCCAACACCAAAGTTTATGCCGGTCAGCTCGTCCTCACCCTTTGGGTCGAGTTCGCGGAGCGCCTTGCCGACCCATCCTTCGGTTACGACTTTGTCCGGCTCACAAGTGTGCCATATGTCCATACCTCGGAAGTGCGAGCGGTTGGAGTTCGGGTAGCCGATGCCCTGCACTACCGCAACTTTGCCCTCGTCAAACATTTCCTTAACCGGGCGGAAGTTCGGGTTGAAGGCGAGATCGTCATTGATTGGCAACACATCCTCGCGCTCAATCCTGACTAACTTACGGTTATCGTAGTAGGTCGGGCTGTTGTACGGGATGAGAGTGTGCATGAAGTCGTTGCCACCTGACAGCTGCACTATGACCATGACCGGGTCTTTTCCGTTACCGTTGGCTGGCATCTCGCGTGCCTCCTTATGCTTACTTGCCTGTAACAGTTAACGTTAATAATAGTAGGGCATTTACTTTCGATTACGCGAACTGATATTCGCGCGTGGATACGATAAGCTGAAGCATCCTGCCTATGTGGGTTGCGCTTTCGTTGGCACCGCCTTCAGTGTCGAAGCTGAGGGGGCCGGCTGCTTGGGCGTACCGCAACAGTCCTTCCCTAGTGCTGTCATCTACGGCGACATGGCCTGCAAGTTCGAGGGACATCTCAACAAACTGCTCAGGAGCCAGCCTACCGTCTTCACTCTGACCGCTCATGCGGGTTACGATGTCCTGTACGCCGGGCTTTGACAGATCGTTTAACTGGTTGACAGCGAAATTGATGCGCTCATTGAGCGTTCCCCCGTCGATCCACTCGTGGCCCGTGTGCCAGCCCTCCACAGTTGGCGGGTTCATGAGCTGCTGACCCATCACACCGGTCGCCGCGCTGAGTGCCCCGATTGCCTCGTTTGGCTGCGGGAACTTATAGGTGCCGACAAGCTTTATCGTTCCGGCGACGAGTTCGGAAGGGCTTTTGACCTTCTTGAATTGCGCTTCCTTAAAGAATTCTGAATTGAAGAGCGTTTCAAGAATGGGGCGGATTGCCCCATCGTGCTCAAAGTATGCGCTGATGAGTATTTCCATCGCTTCCGGGTCGCGCGGCGGCTCAAGTTCCCATGCCGGGACCTGCGGCTCGTCGGCGACGAAGAAATTGTAGATGTGCCGACAGATGAACGCCGCGGTAGCAGGCTGCCGGACGATTATGTCTATGATGTCCTCACCGTTGAAGTTGCCCGTCTCACCTAAAAATGTCTTTTCAGATTCGTCGTGGTCTTCGGCGACATATAGGAACTCGGCGTCGTAACTGCCGAAGGGATAGAGCGGAATAGGCTGGGTGAATGTCCAGCCGGTGAACGCGCGCGAGGCGTTCTTGATGTCCTCTTCGGAGTAGTGTCCAACGCCCATTGAGAAGAGTTCGAGTAATTCCCTGCCCCAGTTTTCGTTTGGCTCGCCCCTGTGATTTTCGCAGTTGTCCAGCCAGTAGTTCATGGCAGGGTCCTTGGCGAGTTCCAAGAGAATTGTCTTCAAGTCGGTCATGCCAACCTGACGGAAGGTCTCAATCTGTCGGACTATGGAAGGCACATGCTCACCCTTGTACCAAGCGGTAGCGAAGACGTGGTGCCAAAGAAGTGCCATCTTCTCTTGAAGTGGCCTTTCGGTATTGACCATACGATATATCCAGCGCCCAGTGTGGGCGGGCAGCGAGTCCGTGTAACTCAGTTCGAGGTTGTATCGCTTCCAGACATCCTCTTCAAGTTCCGGAAAGCGTTCCGGATTTACCAGATCTTCCACGACAGCCTCGTAGCCCTTAGATGCCAGCTCTTCCAGCTCTGTCCTGGAAGCGCCGAATCCGGCGCGGCGCATCAAGTGGGCAATCAGAGCAACGTCATTTCCCATTCTCGCTCCCTCCTTTAGAAGTGAGTGTCGTTCTCATCGCAGTAGTAATTATGTGTCTTGCCAAGTTAATGAAGATAAACTTAAGGTGCATTTTACATCAGACTGGCAAGGCGCACAACAGGAATGCCGGCGAGTTCCCAGTACGTTGGGGGATGCGTCCGGTTTCAGTGGGGTCTGAAGCCAGAAACAGGTTGAAAATGCGTAGAAATATGCGTAGAAATAAAATAGTGCGCCGATTCTTGAATCGTACCAGCCCTTCATCAGTATGGCGCTACCTTGCAGCCGACACCCGCTGCAGGGAGGGCTTTATTACCGTCAATTACTGGCGGCTGAACGCTTGCGGAATTCATTTGACTTTGCGGCCTGTGTTCGGCTACTATTTCGGATGTGAAGGATATTGTAAAATCGCTCACAAGCTGGGCGAAGGCAACTCATTATCGTAATAGAACAGTCAATTTAGGTGGACACACGAGATATCTTTAGGAGGGAAGAAATGAAAAAGGGAAGGATATTATGGCTGGTGCCGTTGGCTGTGATAATCGCCTTTGCCGCGATTGCCTGCGGCGGCGCGCCTGAAGAGGCTCCGGCAGTGCCCCAACCCGAGGCGCCCGCGCCGGCGGCGACAACTGCGCCGGCAGCCCCCGGTCCTGCAGCAACTGCTGTGCCCGCGCAGGAGGCTCCCGCAGCGGCGAGCGGCGAAGGCGCGACGCTAACGGTCGTGCTGGACAACGTAGGGTCGCCCCTTTATAGGAACGAAAAGGCGACCTGGCCCGACAACATGATGAACTACTACTATGGCTTCCAGGAATTGCTAGTAACATGGGAGCCTAATACCTCCGGCGACGGCGGCAAGGGCAAGGTATCAGACGAGACCTGCGAAGCGCCAATGCTTGCGCTGAGTTGGGAGTACGACCTTCCACCGAACTTCGACGACCCAGACAATCAGGGCACCGTGTCGGTCAAACTGCGTCAGGGGGTTGACTTCTACGTGGCTGACGGCAGGCACTCCGAGTTTACAGCCGAGGACGCAGCGTGGTCGTTCAATGACGCCGGCTCCAACAACCCGGCGGCGACTCACTCGAACGCCGGTGAGGCGGGCGACTGGTTCAAGCTTTGGGAAGCTACCGACAAGTACACGCTGAAAGGACATTTCCGAAACTACATCGCCGACTGGCTGAACGGTGGTGGCGCCGGCATCAGCAGTATGTGTGGCGATGCGATCGGAATCGTCTCCAAGACCCTATACGACGAGATAGGCGACGAAATTCTGACTACGCCTCATGGCACAGGACCGTTCTATGTGCAGCAGTGGCGCCCGAACGAGCTTATCGAGGCTACTTCGCGCGTCGATCACTGGAACCACAACCCGAACTTCGCGTTCCTAAAGCTGAGGCAGGCGAGTGAGGCAGCACAGCGCACCGCTCTGTTGCAGACAGGACAGACGGACATATCGATGGTGTCCATCCAGGACGTGGCGGACCTCCAGAACGAGGGCTTCAAGTTCCACGACGGGCTGAACCAGATACTGGGGCAGTTCATTTACATGGCGGGCAATTACTGGTCGTTCAAGGACCCGCAGACGGGCGACCCGGTTCCGCTGCGCGAAGGCTTTACGCCCGACGTTGACCACCCGTGGATTGGCGACCCGCGAATCGAGTGCGCGGACGCGGACCGCACGAACACATCCGAACTCGGCGCGGGCTGCGATGCTACCGGCTTCGACTATAAGGACACCGACAAGTTCTCCTATGAAACTGAGCACATGCTGAAGGCTAAAGCTTTCCGCGAGGCTCTGATTTACGCTATCGATCGTGACCTCATCGGTGAGACCATCGTCTCCGGCTATGGCGGCGCAATCTACGGCACCGGGCACGGCGGAGGCATAGCATTTCACCAGTCGCACCCTGAGTACAAAGAAAGATG
>JAGGDZ010000074.1 GCA_024648655.1 Chloroflexota bacterium
CCGCGCCTTGGCGTACACCGCAAGGCCATAGCCCTCATCTATCAGAATGTCCAGGTCGCGTATCGCGCCGTCTATGACCACGCCGTCAGCGTTGTTCATCGCCAACTGGAGCAGCTTGACGTCTCCGGCCACAACGTCCTCCTTTGAACCCATGATGTCGGCTACCAGCACGTCTCCGGGACCGCATCGTCCCATCGCCACGTACTCAACGGAGTCCTCTCCGGTGGCGCGTTCGCTGGCGATGTCGGGGCGCGTCGGCAGGAATCTGAGCGTCCGGGCCCTTGCCGCAAACCGCTCCTTGCCGGGAGTGAAGTTCGCCAGCCCTTCGCACACGTTCAGCAGAGACCCCATCGAGCGCACGGCGTTATACACGGTCGCGGTCGGGATGCTCTTCAGTCCGTCGAGCACATCTTGGGATACTTCCACGGGCTTCATGTCAGGGGTGGGCATGATTTCTCCTTGGACATTGATTCTGATTTATAATTGAACAGGTGGCTTCTGGTGGGGTCACTGGTGACCGAACAGGTGACTTATCACCTGTTATCCACCTGCATTAGCTATGGGTGAATTTTTCCACCGACCCTGATTTTCTTAAGTATAATCTCGCATTTATGTATATGGCATTAGAAATCTTGTTCTTCATGGACGTATTGTAACGGATTGTGGGGACAGTTGTATATAGGGATGGTCGCCAGGATACGGTTCCACTTGCTCAATCTCAAATCCTACTCTATCATTCGCCCCATAGTCCCTAGCGCGATTGCTCCCAGGAGGACAGACATGATTACCAAGTTCGACAGCCTCTACGCTGGCCACGTTGACATGGACAACGTCGGCTACGCCGGAACCGCGGTCAACGACCGCTACTTCGGCAACGACCACCTCGTTACAGCCTACGACAAGGCCGAGAATATAGCTAAGACCATGGACCGGCTCGGCTACGACACCTTCTGGATGGCCGAGCACCACTTCCAGCCCGAGGGCTACGAGTGCATTCCGAACCTTCTGATGATCGCCGTCCATCTCGCCCACGTGACCGAGAGGCTGAAGATCGGATGCGGCTTCAACATCGCCCCGATGTGGCATCCGCTGCGCCTAGCCGAGGACTACGCCACCGCCGACATTCT
>JAGGDZ010000010.1 GCA_024648655.1 Chloroflexota bacterium
CGCCAATGCCAGCGCGTGAGTAGGGCCTTAGCAGGTGTCTGTTCTAATTCAACACACCTTAAATTGTTCAAACATACGCTTCACTCCAACTATCACCCCAATCACCACCGCGGTGTTTACTATCCAAGCAGTGGGCGCACCGATAGATCCGCCAAATAACGAGACCATTTCCTGCAGCGCAGGTACTTGAAATGCAGCCATCACCCAGATGTAAGCGATAGCACCACTCGCAATCAGAACGCCACCAATAAGCATATGTTTTTGCATATCTGCCTCTCCATGAGTCCAGGTGATATTATTGGCGTGGAGGGCACGGGCATATCCCTAGCCAACCAGGATATGCCCGACTCTCCCTCATTTACTGGGGCACCGATGGTGCCCTTCAACTCTCCAAATTGTTTGGTGGGCGATCCAGGACTCGAACCTGGGACCTCCAGTGTGTAAAACTGGCGCTCTAACCATCTGAGCTAATCGCCCGTTTGTGATGAGAAGGTGCGACGTGAATTGTGAACACTATTTTAGGAATGTAGGGGGATGGCGCGCTTGGCGGGACTCGAACCCACGGCCTCAGCCTCCGCAGGGCTGCGCTCTATCCAACTGAGCTACAAGCGCTTGAAAAGAACTTCTGTCAACATGCCTGGTATGGCTGGTGCCGAAGGAGGGATTCGAACCCACACATCCGTAAGGATACTACGTCCTGAACGTAGCGCGTCTTCCGTTCCGCCACTTCGGCATTAATGCTGACCTTGGCAAGCATATGTGACACCGCCACTCGCCGCCTGAATGGTGGGCGATCCAGGACTCGAACCTGGGACCTCATGCGTGTGAAGCATGCGCTCTAACCATCTGAGCTAACCGCCCTAGACTTGCACCGTACGCCATCATCAGCTCAACGATGCCTTGAAATTATAGCAGATAATGCAGGGCGTGAGAATAGAGACGGTGCTTCGTAACCGTCCCAAAGGCGGTGTGGAGTTTTGGAAGGATTGAACAAGACACGGCGGCCTGTGACTTCAGACCCGGACGACTACGCCGCCACCAACTCGCCCAGCTCAGCGCCGCCAATACTATCAGCCTCTTGCTCTGCCTGTGACCGTCCACACCCTCAGGGTAACTCCTGAATATCTTGTCACAGTTGACGCAGCGCGGTATCCGATTATCGTAACGCACTTGACGTAGAAGGTTCTTTATCGGCTTTTTTATGCGAGCGTGCTTGTGGAATGCAACTCTTGCACAATATGGGCAACTCGACGGGCGAGCGTCGGGATGCTCCTTCACCTGTGGCAGTGTAATTTGTACTCCTGGCATCGGCGGGAACTCCTAGATACTGTGTGTTTCGTTCACTCACACTTTACCATCAGAGTCCCGCTATTTTCCTATCACACCATCTTTGGGACGGTTACTCAACAATGCCTGACAAGCGCGGGTAGGTGGCTGTATAATGTGATTGCCCCTGTAGCTCAGGAGGATAGAGCAACGGTTTCCTAAACCGTGTGCCCCGGTTCGAGTCCGGGCAGGGGTACCATCACATTAGCCGCAACTCCTGCGGTCGCCTTTTGACGATTACATATTCGTCAATGCTCGGGACAACATCATTTCAGCCACGAAACGACGCTCTTTGTGGCGCTGCCTTTTTCGAGAACGATGGAACGCCACGGGGCTGTGAGTCGTTGATTGGTTGCCCATATCATCCCTCCAGCATGCGTTCGAGTTCATCACGTGGGACTTCAGCGCTTGTGAACTTCTTCGTTATGCGCCTGCCGGATATGGCTTCAAATACGGATGTACGAGTTGTCGGGACTACCACTTCGATGCTGCCAAGCGTTTTTATTGTCGTGTTGTACCTTCGTGTCTAAAACTAAGAAAACAAGTCTATGCTAATGTAAAAACTCAATATACCTATATCTTAATTTGTGTCAATTGTGAGCGTTAGTAGCATCATAGACAAATGGTCAATTTTGCGTTAGCCAATAGTACATATTATGGAAGCATGTGTCGTAGGCTGTAGGCAAAGTTATTTTTGAATTCACTCTGGACTCGCCCCTTGACTGATGTAATCATAGATACAGGACAGAGATTAAGAGGCGCGAAAAAGTGCCTGAACTATACACCTTAGTTAGGAGGATACTGAATGAAGCTGAGTGCTAACCTACAGGAATCATTTAACGACCAGATCAATGCGGAACTCGCGTCTGCGTACCTGTACCTGTCGATGGCGGCGTACTTCGAGGACGAGAATCTTCCGGGCTTCGCGCACTGGATGCGGATGCAGAACGAAGAGGAGACGGCACACGCAATGCGGTTCTTCGACTATGTGCATGACAGAGGTGGGCGTGCCACTCTAAAGGGAATCGGGGAGCCTCCGTCGGATTTCCGCAACCCGCTCGACGTGATGGAGCGCACGCTGGAGCACGAGCGCAAGGTAACGGTGCTAATCAACCGGATGTACCAGCTTGCCATCGAGGAGAGCGACTACGCAGCTCAGGTGATGCTGCACGATCTCATCAATGAACAGGTTGAAGAGGAGAAGGTTGCTGAGGAGATTGTCGATCACCTGCGAATAATCGAGGGCGATGGAACCGGTTTGCTGCAGATCGACGCCCGGCTTGGCGAGAGAACCGCCGGGGATGGACAAATCTAAAGTAGGGTGAATATGACGTAATGCCGAAAATCCTCAGTAACTCGCGGACTTGCGTCAAGGATCGCCACACACATATGAAAGAAATATGCATAGTCCAAGCGCCTAGCAAACAGGTTCTGGTTTCCCGCCTGCACGGGAAAGACGGAAGGGCGCGAAGCGGGACTTTTGTATATCTCTTCACATGAGAGCCGCGCTGCCGCGTTGCGGGGGCGCGGCTCTTTGGTTGGCAATATAAACCTCTCCGCTAAAGTCGGCAAGGAGAAGGGATGCAACGCGCAATTTGAGTAGTGAGAGAATGTCACCGAAGCCTTGCGTAATTGACTTGCTTTGGAGTGGATGTTAATCTCAATCCATAATGATGCGATAGCAGGCATATCAATATGGCTAGAACCAAGAGAAGCACAGGCTCCAAATCCGATAACCTTCCTCCGTCGAGACAGAGGCTTTCAATGACGGCGGAGAACTACCTACTGTCCATATATCGGCTCAATGAAGAGGATGCGACAGTCACGCTGACCCTTCTTGCTGAGCATCTTAAGATGCTGCCCGAAGGTGAAGGTCTGGGTACCTCGCTGCCGACTGTAGGCGGGATGATTCGCCGTCTGGAGCGCGAAGGACTGCTCGCAGTCGATTCCAAAAAGCAGTTGTCCCTTACCAAGAAGGGTTCGAAACACGCTGAGAGCATCGTTAGGCGCCACCGCCTTGCCGAGCGAATGGTCGTGGATATGTTCGATGTGGAACTGCACCGGGCACATATCGAAGCCCACCTGCTGGAGCATGCCATTTCCCCGTACCTGGAGGAACGTATTATGGAGAAACTAGGGATGCCGAATACCTCACCGTTCGGCTACCCGATTCCGGGGACGGATTATGTGCATAAGGGTGTGTCATTCCGTCTGAATGAGGCGGAGGCGGGTCAGAAGCTGGAGATAGACAAGATTCCGGTGGACGATGAGGTACTACTCGAGCACCTGGTGCGGAATCAAGTGATTCCCGGCAATGCGATTGAGGTTAATGAGATAAACACGTCCACTGGAATCATATCGTTCAAGTGCATGGACGACGACGTAGTGGTAGGTTATCGGGTGGGGCAGTTCATCTGGGTGTGCCCGCCTGACTAGTGGTCGTTAAGAGTTAATTTGCGACTGTCGCTCTTTGCGCTCAAAGAGCTTCAATGCGCTTATCTGCACAGCTGTGGGCTTGATAAAGGGCCGTGCCTGTCGGATAAGCCCTAATGCCTCGTCTGTGCCGTAACCCTTGCTAATAAGGAATGCCGCAGCCATGCTGGGAGCGCGCCCGACGCCTGCCGAGCAGTGGACATAGACCCTGCCCCCGCTCTCTATCGCGCTGCCGATGAAGGCGATTCCCATTTCGATGTGCTCTGCCGAAATTGGATCGTCGTCAATCGTTGGAAGGTAGCAGTAGTTATCTGACCGGGCATCACCGAGAGTTAAGCCGTATGACTCATCGTCGAACTCAGATCGCATGTTGATGATGTGGGTGATGCCTGCGTTTTCCAGAGCGCGCTTTCCATTGGTGCGGTGCTGGGGTCCGACATATAGAGAGTCGGTTACGCGGCTGTATTTCAGTGGTGGGACGCCCGTAATCTTGGGTTTGCCACGCGCGTAAGCCCAGAGAGCGGTGGTTCGAACACCCTGCGTGCGAATCCGGTCGCTTACGGTGCGGATGCCCTTTGCTATCAGTTTCAGCAATCCGTTGCCTCATAGTCCGCGGGACTTTCCGCGAGAAAGCGCATCTGCTCGCCGTGCGCCGTGCGGATGCGCGTGATGCGCAGTTCGGCAGACGCCAGAGCTTCGCTGCACAGGCGGGCGAGTCCGATGCCCTCTTCGTAGAGACGTGTCGATTCCTCTAGCGAAAGACCGCCGGACTCCAATGCTTCCACCGTACTATCGAGCCGTTTAAGCGCTTGCTCGAATGTAAGGTCGCCCAGATCTTCATGGGAGCCGTTTGTACTGCTTTCTGTCATATCTGCTCCTGCAATGCCTGTCGTATAGATGTGACTTTCGCCTTAAGCTCACCATCCGTAAGCGTGATGTCGATATCGTCTCCGGTAGTGACCTCGCTTGAGGCGCTGATGACGCTGCCGTCGTCTTTACGCTGCACAATGGCGTATCCGCGTCGCAGGGTGTCGCGTGGGCTGAGGGAATCGAGCCGCAGCCTGAATCCCTGTACGCGCTCGGCGTTGAGTGTCAGCAAGTACGCGAGTGTGCGGCGCGCGCGCTTCAGGCGGTCGTCGATTTGCATTCGCAGTGCGTCCAGGTCGGGGAGGGCGGCATGGAGTCGCCCGTCAAGCTGCTTGGTGGTGTCTATGCTGGCCGAGAGCCGACGAGTTATTGAAGCGTCCATGCTTTGTGCTGCCTCGACTGCGAGCGCCATAAGTTCGGTCTTGTCGGGGACGACGAGTTCGGCGGCTGCGGAAGGGGTCGGTGCGCGTAAGTCCGCCACAAGATCGGCGACTGTGTAGTCGGTTTCGTGGCCTACAGCGCTGATGACCGGCACAGGACAAGCGAAAATCGCCCTCGCTACTGCCTCTTCGTTGAAAGCCCATAAGTCTTCGAGAGAGCCGCCGCCGCGCGCTACGATGACTACGTCAACACCCTGTTCGCTGCCCGCGGTTTGCAGGGACTCGGCGATTACCGGCGCGGCGTCTTCGCCTTGAACCGGAGCCGGTGCGATGGCAAGCTCAACGAGAGGGTAGCGGCGGCGAATTACGTTCTGAATGTCGTGCCATACTGAGCCGGTGGGCGAAGTAACTACGGCAATCTTCTTAGGGAAGCGCGGCAGTTCGCGTTTGCGGGTTTCGTCGAACAGACCTTGCTGTTCAAGTTCGAGCTTGAGCTGTTCCAGCTTGAGTTGCAGCTCGCCTACGCCTTCAGGCTGGGCAATGTCAGCGATGATCTGGAGGTCTCCGCGCTGCTCGTAGATGGAAACGCGGCCGTGCAGGATGATTGCTGCACCGTTGTCGAGGAAATGCATACCACGCGAGTTGCGAAACATGACGCAGCGCATAGTGGCTTTGCCGTCACGGATGCTGAAGTAGGAGTGTCCTGAGCCGGGGCGGGCAAGGTTGGCGACTTCGCCGCTGACCCACAGGTCTTGGAGCGCACTGTCGCGTTCCAGCGTCTGTCTGGTGTGCGATGAGAGCTGTGAGACGGAGTAAATTGCAGGCATGTGCGTCCCTATGCGCGTGAGAGATACTGGCCGGAACGGGTATCGACCTTTACCAACTCTCCCTGATTTATGAATAGAGGGACCTGGACGACAAGACCGGTTTGGAGGGTTGCCGGCTTGGTGCCGCCCTGGGCGGTGTCTCCGCGCACTCCGGGCACGGTTTCGGTTACTTCAAGATTGACCGTGATGGGCAATTCGATAGCGACCGGATTGTCCCGATAGAGGACGAGGTCAACTTCAATCTGCTCCACCATGAATTGCAAGCTGTCGGCAATCTGGTCGGCGGATAGAGGGAATTGGTCGTAGGTGTCAGTATCCATGAAGTAGTACAAGTTGTCGTCCTCATAGATGTACTGAGCTGAACGGCGTTCAACATCGGCGAGTTTGAAGTCAACATCGTATCCGGAAAAGGAGCGCTCGACCTGCCTGCCGGTGGTTAGTTCGCGGAACTTGATGCGCATGGTAGGCGCGCGCTGCTGCATCTTGCGCTGCTCGTATTCGAGGACGATGTAGGGAGCGTCGTCCATCTCGATTGCCATGCCCTTTCGCAATTCTCCGTAGTTGACGGTCATGGGATTCCTCCGGAATTGTGTCAGTTGATCAGTCTGCCAGTTGAGTATGAGAGTGGCTTGCCACTCTCATTCCTGACAACATCCAGACCGAGATACCAGATGGCTGACTAAGCAAACAATTTCTGCGCCTTGCTGATTACGCGGGCTTTTCCGTTTTCTAGTACGACAATGTCTTCGATCCGGACGCCACCCCACCCGGGGAGGT
>JAGGDZ010000208.1 GCA_024648655.1 Chloroflexota bacterium
TATCCAGTCCGAGCAGTGGGTGGTCGTTAGCTGGGTGGTTATCGGCCATGACATCGAGTCCGGCGCCTGCTATCGAGCCGCCGATCAGCGCATCGTGGAGCGCGTCTTCGTCTATCAGAGGCCCACGCGCGCAGTTGATCAGAAACGCCTCCGGCTTCATCATTTCCAGCTCCCGAGCCCCGATCATGTTTTCAGTCTCGGCATTGAGAGGCGAGTGGAGTGTCACGAAGTCCGACTCGCTCAACAGAGTGTCCAGATCCGACTTGCGCGCTCCTCGAAGTGCACACTGCTCGGCGGTCATGTATGGATCGTAAGCCAGCACGCGGAATCCGAACGCGAGCGCCTTCTGGGCTGCGGCCTGTCCGATCCGCCCGAATCCGATGACTCCAAGCGTTTTGCCTCTCAGACGCATCATGCGCATGGTGAGCGGCACGCTTCCCCATCCATCGCTCTTGACCGAGTTGTCGAATAGAGAAACGCGACGGTTCCAGGTCAGCAGGAGCGCCATAACGTGGTCGGAGACCTCATCAACGCAGTAGTCAGGAACGTATGTAACGGCCATGCCGAGCTCGGTGGCAGTGTCCACTGCGATGTTGTCCACGCCAACACCGAACCTGCCCACGGCCACACAGTTGGGAGCGGCGCGCAGAACAGCAGGTGTGACCTGCGCGAAGCACGTCATGATGGCATCGACATCTCCGGCGAGCGAAACGAGCGTCTCCTCGCTGCCGTCGGCCGCGACCACGGCCTCAGCATCCGCCTCTTCCCTGAGCACGGCCTCCTCGGGATCTGTTGTGGGCCACACGTAGTCGGTTATCAGCACCTTGAATTTCGACACGCCAAACTCCTAGTTCGTCATTCTCAGTTGTCGATTAACCATTTCACAAGGCCATCGGCTTGAACATACACCCCTCAACGAAAATGTCGAAGAAATCGGGGGTGGTCTCTAACTCGATGTGCTCGACAGTCGAGACGAGCTCTTCCATGCGTCGGCGAAGCTGTGCGGACACGAGCATGATCGTCGCTCCCTCTAGCGCAGCGTTACCCACCTTGTGAATCCGGTCGGCGGCGACGTTGGCTATGAACCCAACCGAGAGCGCGTTTTCCACGTTGACGTAGTTGGCGAACCCACCGGCGAGGTACAGCTTAGATATCGAGTCAATGGGCAAACCGTAGCTCCGCAGGACAATGAACTGACCAGAGTAGTTGGCGGACTTTGCCTGGGCAAGCGCGGATATATCTGCCCTGGAAAGTGACATACGCTGCTCAGGCGCGAATACGAACTCCGATCCGCCATCTCTGAACGCTCCGAGCTCGTT
>JAGGDZ010000265.1 GCA_024648655.1 Chloroflexota bacterium
GGAAGAGGAGGATGTCACTCTGGCCGCGCGCAATGCGCTGCTTGCGATGATCGACCTTCTGGTAGAGCGTGGTTACTCACCTGAGCAGGCTTATGTAATCTGCTCCGTAGCGGTTGACCTGAAGATCAGCAACATTGTCGATCTGCCTAACGTCACCGTCTCGGCGTTTCTCCCAGAGGACATATTTCTCTAGATCATTCCTGAGAGTTCATCACCCACGGCTGAGCTATAGAGGCTGAGATCGAGGTCTGCGTCGAACAGGTACTTGGCCCAGTATGTTTCGCGAAGCCTCTCCAGAGCGTGTGACCATACTTTGTCTGTGGCGTCGTTTCTGGGCCTCGATGCTGCTACAGACAGATAGGTCTGGAAGTCAGAATGGAAGTCGGCAACTGATTGGTAAGAGCGCCTGCTGATCCTTTCCAGAATGGCTTCCGCCGCATCACGCTGCCCGGTGTCGCTCGCAGTAGAGTACATTTCAGACATCGACAGCGCCATTCTTTCCAAGGTGCCGGAGTGTTCCTGCTCTCGAACCTGTGTAAATCCTTCATGCGATGTCGGCAGGCTGTCCGGAGTAGCGTAGAACTGGAAGAATTCGAACAGAATGTCGTTGAGATCAAACGCACGGTTGCGACGCCCCGCCAACACCGGCCTCCTGAGCGATCCGAGATCGATTACCGTAACGTCACCTGTCCCGGGAGAGTAGAACAGGTTCCTCGGCCCAAGGTCGCCTGCGAGATATCCCAGATCGAAGCATCGTTCGATAACTCGAAGCGCCGCTAGAGATGGGTTTTCGATGTTTCTTTCGAGGTGCTCAGTCGAAGGATGCAGAGTGAAGAGGTTAAACGGAAGACCTACTGAGTGTCCCCGCACCTGGTCCCCGATGCTCCCCAAGAGAGGAATCCCCGCTGCGCGCTCCTCCACCTGCACACTGTAAGTGTGCTTGAGGTTGTCTCCGAAGTACCACTCAAAGCCGTCTGGAACGGTGACTGCCAGCAATCTGGGCAGGCCGGCTATTCCGATCTCTTCAGCTCTTAGTCCTGTCTGGAGTGATACTCTTCTTTCCACGTCATCGTGAATGTTCCGGGAGATAAGGGAAGGATGAGGCCTTTTGACGACGCAATCGTCGCCAGTCTCTAAGTCAGTGGCCGAGAATACCTGCATGTCCGCACCCTCTCCGAGGGACTCCCCAAGTTGGAAGCGCTCAAGGTCGCTGGGAGAATTCATTTCGGAGAAGATGTCCGGCATCTGATCACTACTATTCAGTTATCAGTCAGATATGTTCAGTAGGCGGGTCGGATGATACAATTGCCCTGAGCTCTACCCCTCTGGTTGGATGACGACTGATGCTTGCTTATGAAACATCGCAGATAGTCCCATTGATTATCTCGGCTGGGATTGCCTATCTCATTGGTGCATTGCCGGTAGCAGACCGCGTCAGCAGGCGTCGAGGGATCGACATATTCAACACTGGGACCGGACTCG
>JAGGDZ010000143.1 GCA_024648655.1 Chloroflexota bacterium
ACCGATAATCCTCTATCACCGGGTTCGCCAGCAGCTTGTCGCACATGTCGCGCACCTGGTCGGTTGCGACGTCCTCGCTGACGGCGTCCAGTTTAATCTCCATGTATTTGCCCGCGCGCACACCGGTTACGCTATTGAATCCGAGTTGATGCAGGGCGCCTTGGATGGTCTGGCCCTGAGGGTCACTGACGGTGGGGCGGTACTGGATATAGACTTTGGCGAGGTACATAGCACTCCTGAGGAAAAGACAGGGAGGATGCACGCAGCAGGATCGTCGTCAAAGACCCCACTACTAGCAATATCTAGCTTTCTGTGTTCGCTTCTATGAATGCGCGAATGGCGGCTTCGTCAAAGGCGTCGAGCGTCTGATTGGCATCTGCGCCCACCAGCAGAATCTTGGCGTCCATGTCGGTCTTTGGTGTAACGCCGATGGGTAAGTCGGCAGTGTTAAACTCATCGGCTATGGTAGAAAGCTGAGCCACGAGGTCGTCACAGCCGTCTGGACAATTGTAGAAGATGTCCACGCCACCCAATATTGGGTTGGGCGGTAATGGAGGAGCCACAGACTGATCGCTTGCGGCCGGTTGCGCGCCCGCCGCTGCGGCGTTGGCATCTTGCGCCTCAGCTGCGCTTCTGCCAAATATGTCGCCGCTGCCGCCGCCACGGAAAAGCGTATCCAGCGGCAAGCCCGGCAGCACAAGGCTCAGGATGAGCAGGAACGCGACAAGTCCAGCAGCGCTGAAGCCGAAAATTGCTATGAGTTTCTTGCGGCGTGCCTGCCGCCTCCTACGGGCTGCGCGGACTTGGGTTGGGGTTGGCCTTCTTGTTCTGATTGTCATTCTATATTCACCGACATCTATTAGCAGGAAGGGTTAATGGGATGGGAATGGGGATTCTCCTCTCCCATCCCAGAGAGTCTTGATGCGGGCAGGCTCTACCTTCCCTCGTCAAAGCAGAAAGAGTTTTGTGGATTGATTGTCTAGGATATTGATTGTCTAGGATAAGGAAGCGCCCGTCAACTTGCGATATGCCTCCAGGTAGCGTTCGTGAGTGCGCGCGACTACATCATCGGGCAGTTCGGGCGCGGGCGGCTCATGATCCCAGCCTGCTTCATCCAGCCAGTCTCGGACGTACTGCTTGTCATAGCTAGCCTGGGACTTGCCGGGGGTGTAGCTGTCCATGTCCCAGAAGCGGCTGGAGTCGGGCGTGAGCACTTCGTCTATGAGCGAAATTTCGCCGTCGATGATGCCGAACTCGAACTTAGTGTCGGCTATGATGACACCTTTGTCCACGGCATAGTCCCGGGCGGTCGAGTACACGTCTATGGATGCCTGCGAAAGCCGCTCGGTCAATTCCTTGCCCACAAGGTCTTCCATCTGGGCGACGGTGATGTTCTCGTCGTGTCCCTCTTCTGCCTTCGTGCTGGGGGTGAAGAGCGGCTCCGGAAACATATCGCCATCTTGCAAGCCTGCGGGCATAGGCTGTCCGGCAACGGTGCCGGTTCTGCGGTACTCTGACCATGCGGAGCCGGTGATGTACCCGCGCACGATGCACTCGACGTCGATGCGGTCTGCGCGCTTGACGACCATCGCCCGCCGCGCCAGGTCTTCGGACAGACCCAGGTCGCTTCGTTCGGTGGCAAGCGATACGTAGTGATTCGGGATGATGTCCTTCGTCATGTCGAACCAAAAGGCGGAGATCTGGCAGAGCACCGCGCCCTTCTCGGGGATGCCGGTTGGCAGCACTATATCAAAGGCTGAAATGCGGTCGGTGGCGACCATCAGCAACAGACCATCTCCGAGATCATAAGTGTCGCGGACTTTGCCTTGGTAGAGACGGTTGGGTAGGGTGGTTTCTCGAATCGTGGTCATTTCTTTTACCTCCGAACTTACATTGATGGACAGGATATGGCTGTCCCTTTCCGTATAATGGCTTTTGGCCTGCTCGATACGCCAGAGCAGGTCGTCGGGCACTCCCGCCAATAGGCGTATAAGCGCATGCAGAGCGCAAAACGGAGAGTGAGCGTCTCTGCCTAACTCCAAGTCGTTGGCGTGCTCCCAGAGGTCGGATTCTATCTCGGCGCACCTTGCTTCGCGGATTTCAGAAGGAAGCCCGAATGTGTACACGCGCGCCCAGTTTCTCACCAGGCTTGGAACTATTCCGACAGATTTTTCAATCATGCGAGCGTGAGTCCCCCTTTTGCTTCGCCAGCAGTCCCGACGCTCGTGTGGACTGCCCTTGCTAGAGCCGCTTCGCCGGCGGGTGTTACGGTGTAAAGGCGGCGTCTGGGGCGCCTTTCTTCGGCCGCTATGAGAGGGTCTTCCCAACTACTCTGGAGCAGTTTGGCTCTTTCCAGTCTTCCAAGCGCCTTGTATAAAGTGCCGTGCGCCGTCAACAGGCGCGCGCCCTCCCGTTCCTTGATCTGCTTGGCTAAGAGGAAGCCGTGAAAACTAGGCAGTCCGTCGGTTCTCAGACGGATGCCTGCGTCTAGGATGGAAACTTCGATTGGCAGAAGGGTGTTGGCTTTTCTTCGCATGAGCATATTATAGGAAGATATATTCCTAAAAGTCAAGGCGCGGGATTTAAGAACGTTGTTGACTTTGAGATGATGTCTTTCGTCATGTCGAACCACAAGGCGGAAATCTGGCAGAGGACTGCGCCCCTCCGGGTATGACTGTGGGCAGGGCGACATCTAAGGCGGATGTGCAGTCGGTGGCTACCATAAAGTAAGCAGTCACCAAGGTCGTGTGCGTCGCCCACCTTGCCTTGGTACAGGCGGCTGAGCAGATCAGTTTCTCGGATTGTGGTCACTGTATTCTCCTAGTTATCAGGCGTCAGCAGTTTCATACATCCATTCACTAATACTGACATACTGACTAACTGAAGAACTGATTCTAGCGATTTTTGAGAGACTGTCGGTACTCGTCGTACGCGGCGCGGATGCTATCGTGCTTAATGCCGAGTATCTGCGCGGCAAGGAACGCGGCGTTGCGTGCCCCCCAGGAGCCGACGGCTACGCAGGCAACAGGAATACCGGGCGGCATCTGGGCTATGGCGTAAAGTGCATCGACGCCATTGAGATCACTGCTCGGCAGGGGGACGCCGATTACGGGCAGGGTAGTCCAGGACGCCACTACACCGGGCAAGCCCGCAGAGCCGCCTGCCGCAGCGATGAGAACCTCGATACCTCGTTCTCTGGCAGAGGTTACATATTCCATGACCTTTTCAGGAGTGCGATGCGCGGACGCGACCGTCATCTCGTTCTCGATTCCCATCTGGTCCAGAACGCTAACCGTTTCGGCGACGATCGCCTCGTCGGAACTGCTGCCCATAATTACGCCTACTAGTGGCATTTCGATTGTCTCCTTTCGGAATTGAGTCGGAATTGAGCCTTGGGTCGTTAGTTATCGGTTGCAAGTATTTAGATTCGCGCCAACAAGTGTCTCCAACGGGTTCATGACGAACCGCCGGCGAAGGACGCAATGTCGCTTCGGTAGAAGCCGTCCTTGAAGGATATCCGACTCATGCTTTCGTATGCGCCGGTACGGGCGCCTTCGAGCGTGTCGGCGAGCGCGGATACGGTGAGCACGCGACCGCCGTCGGTAACGGTGGCGCCTTCAAGGAGCTTGGTGCCGGCGTGAAATACCGTCGCATCGCAGCCCACGTCGGTG
>JAGGDZ010000503.1 GCA_024648655.1 Chloroflexota bacterium
TGTAATTTGCCGCGCCGCCACAGCGCACGCCAGTCACGCCGCCATCCGTAAGCGCGCGCGACAGCTGTGCGCCAAAGTCCGCCGTCTGTTGCGCTACGGTGATATCGGGCGGTAGAGGGTATTCAGGATGCACATGCACATCCCACAGGCCCGGTAGCAGATACGCTCCATCGAACTCGAGAACTTGGGCATCTTGCGTGTCCGGCGATTTGCTGGCGTCCAGCACTTCGACAATTCGTCCATTCTCGACCGTTACGCTCGCGTTCTCAATCGGGTTCGGCGACAGGCTATCAATGACATTCACGCCTGAAAAAACAAGCCGCGCCGCGCTAGTCAACGTACCAGCTCCCATCGAAGATACGGTCGAAGGCGAATCCCCAAGGCGGACGCAGAAAGCCCAGCGCCCTCACATCCTGAAGCCAGAATCCATAAGGCGAGCTACGGGAGTACGCACCACCGCCAACCACCTTGCTAATGCGCTGCAAAACTGAGTCCGCCAACTCTGCGACCGCCTCTTTGCACAGCAGCCCGCTCCGAGTCGCAGCGCCTTTACCACTCTCCACATCCCGGAGGACGCCTTCATACGCCTGCTGAATCAGCCACGCTTCCATCTCCACCCGTGACCATTCGATCTGCTCAAAAGGGCGCATTGAATCTTTCTTCGACCGCACTTGCTGGCGAGCCGTCTCAACTGCCGACTCAACTACGCCAACGATGACTGATGTGAACAGGTGCCCAGCCGGTCGTCCTGCGATTTCGCGCGCGCGCTGTCGTGCCCGATTATCCGGCCAGGCAGCGCGAATGGCGGGCATGTCCGCAAAGTCCATTGCGTGGCTCTGCGTTGCGGTCATGCCGTGCCCATCCCACGCCCTTGTTAGAGTCGCTCCCGAAGAACCGTCCCACGGTACGCCGCGCATGTCCATATAGAATACGTCGGGCGCGGATTCACCCACAGGCACAGCCTGAGTAATCATGAACGATGTGATGCCCGAGCCGCTGCCGAAGTGCTTCTGTCCACTGATGAGGTAATTGTTGCCGTCGGAAAGAGGCTTCGCGGTAGCTCTGCTCTTTGAAGGGTCTCCACCGCTGCCCGGTTCGGATATGATAGTGCCCCACCAGCAACCTTCGCGCGCCGTTTCGAACACCGTCCCGCGCTGTTCCTTCCATGCCGTGGTGTACGGTTGAGGAGCTTTCTCGACTTCCAGCCATCCGCCGATGACCGCAGGGTGCATAGATGAGACGAGAGAGACGCTCGGATCGCCCTTCGCCAGAATCCTCAGCATCTCGCACAGAGGGCGCGTGAATTCGGTTACGCCGCAGTTGATGCCTCCCATATCGGGTGGCACACCGGTCAGGTGGAATCCTGCGTCTGTCAATGCGTCGAAGTCTGCTTTGTCCAGCTCCCGCCGCTGCTGTCGCTCTCGCCGCTCCGATGCAAATCTTGACGACAACTCCTTGATGTTTTCGACTACTTCTTCAACGCGCTTGGCAGTTGCCTGCATTGTGGCTCCTCATCGCAAATGGGGGGGGAATGGATTGAAGGTCTCGATCGAAGTAGTCAGTCCACCAGAGTGCGCTCCATATTCGCTGTCGGGAAGATTGCGAGCACCCGCGCCTGAGCGCCGGAGCGGTTCACGAAGCCATGCCGAACGCCGGGCGGAGCAAGCACCGTTTGTCCAACGCTTACCGTGATCACTTCGTCGCCAAGTATAGCGTCCATTTCGCCTTCCAAGATTACCATCGCCTCTTCGGTAGGATGAATATGGGTGGGAACTACGCCGTCAACACCAACGACAACATCGCCAACGCTAGTGGACTCCGATCCCTTCTCGCCATCCACCAGCGCCCAGCGATCGACACCCGGTGACAGCTCCGTCTTTTCATAGTCATCTCTGTTCAGGATTGGCATGGTTTCTCCTTGAATGCATTTCAAGAGTCAGTTTTCCGACCGACAAGCTTTCTAACACAATACACCCACGAAATCTATGTTGTGGGGATAACTAAAGTCGAAAAGTTCTGCCGAGAACGATTGGAGCGGGAGACGGGATTTGAACCCGCGACATTCTGCTTGGGAAGCAGATGCTCTACCCCTGAGCTACTCCCGCTTATCAGCGATTTTAGCAGGGTGCGGCTGTTTCTGTCTATCTTGCATAATGCTTGACAGGAGAGGTCGGATAGACGCACACTTTCACGGAGTTGAAGACTGGCATGAATTAACGGAGGAGACGAAAAAATGCCGCTAACTCCAGCAATACTTGAAATGGGAATGGGCATAGACCTTCACGGTCAGGACTACACGGAAGCCGCCAAGCGCGCCACATGGAACGCCGTGCACCAAAGCAGCCTGATGTTTCTAGGGTTGCTCGGTCCAAACACATCACAGGAGATGGTTGTGGAGGTTACCATCGGCATACCAAAACCGGAAGCCGTGAATCACGACGAAGTGCTGAGCGTGCTTCCGCATGGCAAAGGCGTACTCAACGTAGTACAGGGCGGACTTGAGATCGAGGGCAGGGCAGGGTCCGGTGACGTCACGATAATGGCGAACGCCGCGATCATCGTGAAGGTGAACGTCGATTAGCGCGTCTAATCCAATGCTCCCTCAAATGCCATGATCTTCTCTCGTATGTCATCGGGAATGCGCCTTGGCACGCCCGTATCGGCATCGAAGTTGGCGTAGATGACCTCTCCCTTGTTGCAGGGCGCATCCTCTCCTAACAAGTACATCTCCGTAATGAACATGATGCTGCTGTTACCGAGCCGCGACACGCGCGTGTAAATGTCCAACAGGTCATCGACACGGGTGGGCGCCGTGTACTCCAGCGTCGCCTTCACCGTTGCGAGGTCGAACCGCTGCCTAATCTCCTCGCTATAGTGACGCATCCCCAGATTGCGGAAATACTCTGCCTGCGCTACTTCGATGTAGTTCATGTACTGTGCGTTGAATACGATACCTTGCGCGTCACATTCTCCCCAGCGCACGCGCAGCCTATGCTTGAATCTGAAATCCCTTTTCGGCAAGTTCTTGTCCTCTTGACGCCTCACTGAGATTCAGTGCTGGCAATCTGCTATTCACATGCAAGTGGCTGAATGATATACTTTTATATTATGGACGGGCAATTTGGCGCAGTATGCACAGTGATCCATCCGGATGGCCTTGAAGTTGAGGTGGCATCGGGTAGTATGACTCGGCTGGCCGGCGTATCAAAAGCCCTTGCCGGCACGGAAGGCATTCACCTCGCCATAGCGACTATCCCTCCAGGGTGTGCGTCTAGTCCGCACTACCACGTCAACTGCGAGTCCGCGATATATGTCGTGAGCGGCAAAGGGCGCTTCCTCACCGGACAGCATCTTGAGAACACGCTGGAAATAGCGAAGGGCGATTTCATTTACGTTCCGCCGGACTCTGTGCATCAGCCTGTCAATGACAGCCTGTCGGAACCGATGGAACTCATCGTCGCCAGGAACGCCCCCGTTGAGATAGTTGTCGAATTCGACCCATCAGAAGGCAAGCCGATCGAATAGCTGAGTATAGCATACACCCGCCGTTCTCTGTGGGCCATTAGCTCAGACGGTTAGAGCGCAGTCCTGATAAGACTGAGGTCCGTGGTTCGAGTCCACGATGGCCCACCAGACTGAATGAAATCAAGAACTTTCAAGCTGATGTTTCGGTTGGTGTTCTAGGCAAAGAGGCGTTCCGACGCATCACCCGATCGACCTACCGGCCGGCCGGTATTTTCAAGAGTCGTGTGTAAATCTGTTGGTAGCCACTGCGGAGTAGTTAGGACGAGGTGATCTGTAGGCACAATCCTAAGTGTTCACATGAAGAAATTGGTCTCGTTCATATCGGCAATTTCCTCTCTCTCACTGGCTTTAGCCTTTGTATTAGGTGGCGTAGCCTGCTCTATGGCCAGCGAGCCCACACTGGAATATGCCGTTTCGACTCCACGCGCTGCCCACTCCGGCGATGCGGGGGAGGAAGATGATGATGACGAAAGTGGCGGTGATGATGATGACACGCTTGAAACTGATGATGACGGCTTCGATACTCCTGAGACCGACAATGATGGGGTAATCCCCATCGAGAACTACGGACCCAACACGCCAGCCACGCCCACGCCACTCACGCCAACACCCGACCCACTCACGCCGGATACGCCGACGCCCACGCTGCTCACGCCAACACCCGACCCACTCACGCCGGACACGCCCACGCCCAC
>JAGGDZ010000246.1 GCA_024648655.1 Chloroflexota bacterium
CGCACAATGGATCCCGGCCGCCGAAGCGGCGCAGAGTCTAGCGCAACGGGAACTCGGGGGTGGAAGAGCAGTCGTCGCAGCGGCATTTCGGACAGCGCGGCCTAGGAGACATAATCAGCGAGACTTTCGTAATCTACGGCAGTCATGCCAAGAAATTCATCATCCTGGTCGCGGTCATCCATCTGCCGGTCGCCCTGCTGACAACGATTCCCATAGATAGCCGGATATTCGACATCATCTTGAACATTATCAATTTCATCACACTGACGTTTGCGTACGGAGCAGCGATATTCGCGGTAGGGCAGCACTACGTGGCCGAACAGGTCTCTGTGAGTAGATGCTATACTAGAGTGTTGTGGCGGGGTAAATCGGTCTTGATACTCGGCGCAGTGCAGGCGGCGCTCGGCGCAATGTTTCTGGCGGTATCCGAGCTGCTGATCGAAACAGAGCGGCTCCTGATTCTGCCGGTTGCGCTGATACTGCTCGGGGCAATGCTGTTGTATGTCATCTACATCACGACAGCGGCGCCGGCAGTAATCGTAGAGGGCTATCGCTCACTGTCCGCGCTGAGGCGCGGCTTTGCACTGGCCCGTGAGACAGAGCTAAGGATCTTTTTCAACCTGATAGTTTACTCGCTCGTCGCACTAGGACTGATGATAGTTATCCTGCTACCGTTTCTGATCGTGGCGACGATTACCGCCGCGGGTGAGGAGCCCACGCTTGTAAGCAGCATAGCCGTTACGGTTGGGACGATTCTCGCGAGCATCATTGTGTTGCCGGTAACTTACATATCGGCGACGCTGCTGTACTACGATCTCAGAGTACGTAAAGAAGGATACAACGTGTCGCGTCTCTCCGAGGAGATGGGAGTCGCAACAGCATGAGGAAAGAGGACAGGGAAAGCCAATGGCCAGATACAAGGATGCCGTCTGCCGAAAGTGCAGGCGCATAGGAGAAAAGCTGTTTCTCAAGGGCGAACGCTGCTACACGCCCAGATGCGCTGTCGAG
>JAGGDZ010000039.1 GCA_024648655.1 Chloroflexota bacterium
ATCCGAGCTGCGGCAGATTCCAGCGCATCCACGACAGAGGCAGACGTCTGCTGGCGAGCGCTCTCAATTGCCGAGCGCGGCACTTCAAGGCTATCAGGTGCGTCGCCGTCCAGTATTGCAGTGTACTCCCGGACTGCCGCGTCTCCTTCATCGCGCACGCGACGCACGATGCGTTCCACCACCTGCGTCGGCGTCAGCGACTCCCCGAACATTGCCTCGATGCCGTCGAGAAGCGACTGCGGCACATCGTCCAGCCCCAGCCCCCTACCCTCGCAGAGCGCCTGTCGCGCATCCTCAAGCCCGTGCACAATCCTCACGGCAGATATTCCTCGATCGCCTTGGTCAGAGATGCAACCACCGTCTCCTGGTACTCTTCCTCACTCCCGCGTGGTATGTACTCGTACATGCGCTCAAGCCCATCAGATGAGTCGTTCACGAACGCGTCCGCGAGTTGGTGCGCCGGATGTTCTTCGTTGCCTGACGCAATCCGCCGCGCCATGAACCTCAGCCGCTCCCATGAAAAGCCTCGGTCCAGGTTCGACGTAACCCAATGCGCCCAATCCGCAAGCGTGTCGTCCGGGATGAATTCGACATGCACTCGCTCTACCGCTACGTCCAGCGTGCTTCGTATCGAGGTTATGTCCTGCCAACATCGACGGTCCAATTCCAGCTGCAATGCTCTGTCCATCACCAAGCCCAGAACACCGTCTTCGAACACGCTTTGGTTTCCGAAGTACGGGCGGAACATGTTCACGATCCAGGTTTCGTCGGCAAGCAGGTGGGTCAAGTATCCTGCCATGAACGCCTGTGTCGCCCCACTATGCGCATCGGCGTCGCTCAACTCAGGATGGCTGTGGAACAGTCCGTTGATGCCGGTTCCAATATCCTTGAAGTCTAGTTGCGCGAAGTGATACACCGACCGATCCCGGCGAGTGATGACACGAATGTCCGGCGAAGTGGATCCTAGCAGGTAGTACCCTATGTTCTCGTCAATCGTGTCGTGGCGAAGCAGGTCAGCAGCCCTGCGCGCAAGGTTGATATGCACTGGCGGATTCGGCAATTCTATCCCCTGTTCCCTATCCTGTTCATCGATGTTAGCCCCCAACCGTCAGCCGATCTTGCGCCTCGCACGTAGAGTTGAATA
>JAGGDZ010000465.1 GCA_024648655.1 Chloroflexota bacterium
TTGAACTCCGTTCACTATGGAGTTCCTCAGAAGCGCGAGAGGGTAGTGATTGTAGCCTCCACAGTTGGTTGGAGTTGGCCTGAACCTCTGGTGACAGCGCCAATAACGGTCAGGGCTGCGCTTGGCGAGATGGCGTTCCAAGAAGGGCCTGACAGCAAGTATCTAACCCCAAGTATGGACAAGTACATCGCGGAGTACGAGCGGAGGAGCCAGTGTGTAGCGCCCCGCGACTTGCACTTAGACAAGCCGTCGAGAACTGTAACGTGCAGGAATCTTGGAGCAGCCACATCGGATATGCTGAGATTGCGTATGCCGAGTGGGAAGCGGCGCAGGCTCACAGTTCGTGAAGGCGCACGTCTGCAAGGATTTCCAGATTGGTTCGAGTTTGCCGGTGATGAATACGAACAATATGAGCAGATAGGGAATGCTGTTGCGCCGTTGTTGGGACTCGCCCTTGCGCAAAGCGCCAGAGCAGCATTGACGATGAAATCGCCAATACCCAAAGAACGAAGTAATGAGAGGCACATCACAACGATGGACGTTCTTGCTAGCGACCCCGTATCGGAAAAGATTGAGCAAGCTCTCAACATTTTACGGAGTATAGGGGTGCCAGTAAGAGACTACACACCTCGTCGGCGTGAGCGAATTGCGAAGGCTTTGCTTGCGGTTGGGTATCTCGAACCGGATATGCCGTGGTCAGAAACTATGAGCTTCTTTGATGGAGGCCTCAAGCCTGTTACTACTCGGGAAATCATACGATTTTGGAATGCCCATTACGGTGAGAAACTTGCGGATTCGTCTTACGATGATGTTCGGCGAAAAGATTTGGCAATCCTTGTAGAAGCAAACTTGGTCGCGCCAAGCGCCGCCGATCCGACAGCCGACACCAATGACGGAACGAGAGGTTACGCGATTCCCAATGAATCGCTTGAGCTGATACGCAGTTACGGGAGCGCAGATTGGGAAGAACAACTCCTGATATTCCGTCAGAATTTTGGCGCGCTTTCGGACAGACTCAGCAAAGCGCGCGAGTTCAAGATGGTTCCGGTGACACTCCCGAATGGGGAGACTTACAATTTGTCGCCAGGTCCACACAACCAGATCCAGAAGGCAATCATTGACGAATTCCTGCCGCGCTTTTTAAAGGAACCTCAAGTGCTCTACATCGGCGATACATCAAAAAAGGTGCTCTACATAGACACAGAGAAACTGCGCTCTCTGGGTATAGAAGAGCCGTCTAGGGATATGTTGCCCGATGTACTTGCGTATGACCCGGTTCAGAACTGGTTGTTTGTCATTGAAGCAGTTCATTCATCAAACCCAATTGACCAGCTCAGGCACTTGGCGCTGCGTCGCCTGACTGATGAAACCACAGCAGGGTGTGTCTTCGTCAGCGTGTTTATGAATATGTCCACATTCGCAAGGTTCTCGAAGAGAATCAGTTGGGAAACTGAAGTCTGGATAGTGGATGAACCGGATCACATGATCCATTTCGATGGCGAGCAGTTTCTAGGCCCGCATTAGATAGAGAAGGTTAGCGAAGGGCAGGATTTCACCCTACCCTCAGCCTATCTCTCAAGGGTGATGGAGAATCAAAGAGCTTGAGTAGCGGAAGGAGGAACGCCGTGGCAGACAAGATTGGCATCATGGGCGCGGGGGCGCTGGGCAGCTACGTGGGCGCTTTCCTGTCCCGCGAGGGCGAGGACGTCACGTTCGTTGATATGTGGCCGGAGCACGTGGAGAAGATGCGGGCCGACGGGCTGCACGTCACCGGCAGCCAGGGGCCTTTCACCGTGCCGGTCAACGCGATGCACCTGACCGACGCCCAGGGCATCACCGAACCCTTCGACTTCGTGTTCATCTCGGTCAAGTCCTACGACACCGAGTGGGCCACCCACTTCATCAAGCGCTACGTGAAGGACGACGGCTTCTTCGTGGCGTTGCAGAACTGCTGGAACGATGTCACCATCGCTGGCATCGTGGGCGAAGAGCGGACGATGGGCTGCATCGCATCCCACATTGAGGTCGCGCTGTGGGAGCCGGGCCACGTCACCCGGGGCGGCGCAGTGGGCCGCGACCACGGGCATCACGTCTTCCGGGTGGGCGAATACAACGAGCGCCTGTCGCCTCGCTCCGGCAAGGTGGCCGCGCTACTCGACTGCATAGACGGCT
>JAGGDZ010000204.1 GCA_024648655.1 Chloroflexota bacterium
TGTAATTGGCGCTGTCCGCTTCAGCTAGTGCCCGGTAATTCTCGTCCATCCTGGTGAGCAGCTTCTGTACGTTGGCGCTGTCCGCTTCAGCTAGTGCCTTGTAATTGGCGCTATCGGCCTCGGCTAGTGCCTTGTAATTCTCGTCCATCCTGGCACTCAATGCCCGGTAGTTCTCGTCGCTGCGGCGCCCGTTTTCGCGCACGGTGTCGATGAGAGTGTTTTGCGTTGCCTCAAACGCTGCTAGGCGCTCAACGATAGTGTTTTGCGTTGCATCAAACGCTGCTAGGCGCTCAACGATAATGGCGTACAAGGCTGTCGATTCAGTGTCTTGGGTTTGCTCAGTGGTCAAGGTTATCCTCCTTGGTTGATATTATCACATTACTTCATGTTTCTCTTACAGGCTTGAGCAGCGAGACACGCCCTTTGCGCAGTGGCATATCCTAAGGAGCTCGAATTGTAGCAGGTCCCTGCGTTCGAACAGGTACAGGCGGTTTACCCAAACACGGCCTTGTGAAGGGGCTTTGTCGTCTTCTTGATCTTTATGAGTTGTTCTCTTCTTATGAGAATGAGGTTCGTAAAATGATGATGGGTTGAGGTCGATGTTGTGTTCGTCCTTTAAGTCGTTAAGTTGATATGGATGATGAGGATTAGCGAAAAAAAACCAGAGGAGTCTCTGGTCTTTTTTCGCCGCGGCAGGGGCAGTAGTTTGCAGAGAATTAAGTTGCTCTTGTCCTGACGCTGGCGTTGATAGACGGAAGGCTTGAAGGAACAACAGTGTACCTTCGTGGTAGCGTTTAGGGGCGTGGATGAATACTCGTTAAAACTCAGGCATTGAAACTTATAGAAGTGTTGTGTCGTGCTCTTGATGGTACGTGAGCGTGGTAGGAAGGAACTGACCTTGAACGGTCATCGTAGGGGATGAAAGTATTCTTGGACGCACGACAGGGGTAAGAGACTCATTGAGGGAAGTTGCCAATGTCCGTGGCATTGAAGTGAGTATAAGATGCCACGGCTGGTTTTGGGCTAGCTGGTGTATGGAGAATTCCTTCAACTTGTTGATGAAGGAGTTGGTCTCCGGAGGAGAGGTGTGGGGGGTGCTCGGGACGAGCTTGTGAAAGACCTAAGTGGGACCTACGCCGTAAAGCGTGGAAGACTTCTGTCCCCTGGACAAGTTGAACATTGCTGTTCCTCGCACGCCAATGGGCAATACACCCTGCACAGCATCAGCCGTGCAGGGTTTTGGAGACGACCCAATGGGTCTTACGGTGTCAGATATGCATGTGGGTTTTTATTGACTATTGGGTGAAATGTGGAACGATGAGAAGCTGACCGGACGGGCCTGAAGTGGGAAAAGGACCGCGCCCGGTCAGATGAACATTCATAGGGTGAAGGGTATTATGGGCGCAAAAATGCCGTGAGGGGTCTAGCCATAGGACTGGCTTGGAAAGAAGAGGAGTTTGGCAAAGCTAGGGAGGCTACCACCGAAAAAGCGGTGTGTTTGACGAACATGGTCGTCCGCGAAGGCTTTGCCGGACTGGGACGGAGCAACGCTCAACGTCGGAGTCCTGCGGGGCGGCTGCGTGTCTAGTGCCTGATCGGTAGGAGCAACGCTCGACTTGCCGTTCCGACTAGATGTAATGCCTAAATAAGCATTGAGCCGCCTATGGCTGCGATACGCAGGTGCCATAACTGAGGGGTAGACGATTTATTTACACTTTTATTATAGCATATTCGGTCGTGGTCTTATATGTTACATATCGTTATTCTTGATATGTAACATATCACTCTGCCACATTTGGGGCTGTAACAGCGCGTTCGCGGGTGCGCTGATGCGTGGATGTGTTGATGTGGAGGTGCCTCGATGCGCCGATGCCCGGTCAATTGCGCGCGCGGATACGCGTTGGTGGCATGGTTTGACGGTTCTGCATTCCTGCGTACGCGGGTATCTGGACGCAGACGCGTGGCGCACATCGCGTGGCGCACATCGCGTGGCGCAACATGGTCGTGTGTGCGTGGGGGTCTCCGGTGCGCCGGTAGCCCGTCTTCTGCTGGGTACGGTATGACGGCGTGTGCAGACCTATGGGTTTGCGGGAAGGCGAATATCGTCCCGCAAACCGCATGCAAGGTCGCGTTCGTCTGTGCGCGAGCCGAGCATCTATTGCCCAGGTTGGAGTTGCTCGGGCAGGTGCGAGCGTCCGCGCAGCAGGTCCTGGATGGCGCTCTCGCGCTCGTGCGCTGGCATGCTTCCCGTCCACTCGCGCAGTATGCGCCCGCTCTCGTCTATGAAAAATGTGCTTGGCACATACTCCACACCGTAGGTGTCTGCGATGTCTCCCGTGTCCGCGCCGAGCAGATATGTCAGGCCCATATCGCGAGCCATCCGCTCCCCTTCGGGAGCCGCGTCTAGTTCGATTGTCTGCACTCCTACGACCGTCAGGACGTCCGCGTACTGCTCCCAGGACGCCTGTATGTCAGGCATTTCCACGACGCAGTGTCCGCAGGACGGGCGCCAGAAGTTCAGCACGACAGGCGCGCCGCGCAGGTCCGAAAGTCGCAGGGCTGTGCCATCGTAAAGCTCCATCAAGAAGTCCGGCGCGTGTTGTTCAACGGGTATCGGCAGCGCCAAAAACCATAGCAACAGACAGGGCAGGAGGCATATCTTTGGAGTGGCCATCGCGTTATCTCGGTCGTGAACTCGGTGCTTCGAGCAAGGCCAGCGCACCGTCATTGTCCAGCGACAGAAGCTCGTCGGAGCTGCGCTGCCATATCGGCTGTACGACGCTCCGTGGGCCCCAGCGCCTGTGGCGCAGCACTCGATTAAGGGACGTGCGCGGCACGATGATAGCCAACGCTAACTTCCGTTCATTGATGCCGCCATCGAATAGCACGCCCCTCCAGCACAGCAAGTTGCGTAGATCTTCGTCCATATCATCCGCCTTATTGGTGGCGGCTTTTCCGTAGACTTGCGCGCCTTGAGCGCTCATTTTGCTGTCCTTCATCCCCGTATCATCGGCGGGACTTCTCGTGGG
>JAGGDZ010000476.1 GCA_024648655.1 Chloroflexota bacterium
CCAGGGTGAGGCGATAGAAGAGGCTGTGGCGCGCGAGATTATGGAGGAGGCAGGCATTCAGGTGAAGAATGTACGCTATCATTCTTCACAGCCGTGGCCCTTTCCGTCGTCGCTGATGATTGGCTGCATAGCAGAGGCAGCGACCACCGAGATCAATATGGATGCGGAGGAGATGACAGATGTGCAGTGGTTCAGTCGTTCAGAGGTGCTGCTCGCGTTGGAAGGCAGGAGCGAAAAGCTGACGGTTCCACAACCGCTTGCGATAGCGCACCACCTTATCAAGGCGTGGGCATATAATGAGAAAGTTTAGCATTCGAGAGATAGGCACATCCGATTTTCGATGAACTGTTCATTGTTTCACTATCTGCCCTTCTTTCATCACCACTTCGATACGCCCGGCGTCCCGTAGTATGCTTATATCGGCGAGTGGATCGCCATCCACGACAACCATGTCTGCGAACTTGCCTATTTCGATAGTGCCTGTCTCGTCCAACATGCCGATGTTGTCGGCGGCGTTGCGCGTGCCGGCGACTAAGGCTTCCATCGTGCTCAACCCATACTCCACCATCAGCTGGAACTCGTGGGCGTTGTCGCCGTGAAAGACCAGAGGCATTGCGGCGTCGGTGCCTAGCGCGATTTTGACGCCTGCGCTCTTTGCCAATGCTATCGTGTCGCGGGCGTAGGTTTCCATGCGCTTCATCTGCTCCTCAGAGCCGGGGTATGTCCACAGGCCTTCCTCGATGGCTTGCTGCGCTGCGGGGTTGACTGACAGAGTGGGGCATAGGAATGTGCCGCGCTGTGCCATCATGTCCGCCGCCGGCGCGTCGAGAGGGAAGCCATGCTCAATGGAGTCAACTCCCGCACGGATGCAGTTCTTGATGCCCTCTGTGTGGGAATGGGCATGCGCGGCTACCTTGATACCCGCACGGTGCGCCTCTTCGATTCCGGGAATGAGTTCCTCAGTAGTGTATCCTGCACGACCACGGAATGGAGGCGAAAGCGCCGGGCGTGTGCCGCCGATTATCTTAATGGCGTCCGCGCCTGCAACCGCCTGATACCTGATAGCCTTCATCACCTCTTCCGCTCCGTCGGCTACGTGCGCCATGTCGTTGCTGTACTCGGTGCCGTGCCCTCCGGTGTGCGTGATACCCTTGCCGGCTGAGAGCAGGCGAGGGCCGAGGTGTTCTCCGACTGCCAGACTGTCGCGGAGGGCGAAAACGTCATTTGGCGCCCCCAGGTCGCGGACGGTGGTGAAGCCGGCTTCCAATGTTTTGCGGGCGGCGTTGACGGCTTGAAGCAGCGCGCGCGCCTTGAGATAGGTAGCGTCCCGTATGGGGATGTTTGACATGCGTGGCGACAGGCGTGGATCGGGATTGCCCATGATGTGCACATGGCAATCGATGAAGCCGGGCAGTAGAGTCTTACCATTTAGGTCGATTTCGGTGGCGTCGTGAAGTGCGGGTAAGACGGCGTCGGGAGCAATCTCCGCGATGCGTCCACCCCTGACCAAAACGGAATGGTCGTATAGCGGCGCACCGCCATTTCCGTCGATGATGCGGACGTTCTTCAGAATAAGCGCCTGTGTCACGGTCCCATCCCTATCCCATGCCGCCGGTGATACCTTCCGGGATGCGGCGGGCCGCTTCTTCGGTGAGCCACTTGCGATCGATCTTGTTCGTGCCGGAGACAGGAATCTCATCGAGGAAGAAAACGCGGCGCGGGTGCGCGTAGGCAG
>JAGGDZ010000139.1 GCA_024648655.1 Chloroflexota bacterium
CTCGCTCCTCTCATAGCGCTCCCTGCCCAGGACTTGTTCACCTCCTCTTCCATCGAGGCCGCCAACATCCTTCTAGTGCCATGTCCATTGGTTGTTGACACATTTGTATTTTGCCATTCATAACTTTGGCTCAGGATAGACTCGGTTGAGTTTCACGCGCGCGTCCTGAGAGCTGAAGCGCCAGTCTATTGTCGCGCCAACGGAGTTGCGCTCCCGTTCAAGAGCGGCTATGTGCAGTCTGAGCGTCTGCTCGTCACCAATTCGTCCTCTCAGACACTGCTTGCCAAACACACTCAACTCTATCTCCGCCATATTCAGCCAACTGCCGTGCTTCGGTGTGTAATGAAACTCCAGACGCCGCGCTATGCGCCGCGCCTCCACGGGTTCGTATGCCTCATACAGTGAGCCGAACTTGTGGGTGTTGAGATTGTCCAGAACCACCCTGACCACCTTGGCATCAGGATAAGCCTCATCCACCAGCCACCTCATCTGCTCGGCAAAGTCCACAGCCGTGCGCCGCTCCGTAACCTCCACGTGCCTCCATCCACCCTTCGGCTCGCAGAACATAAACAGGTTGCGGCTGCCGTTGCGCCTGTACTCGTAGTCGTAACGCTGCGGACTTCCCGACTTAGCCCCGATTGGCTCTCGGATATGACCTATCAACTGCTTGGACGTCTCATCGAAGCAGACCACAGGTCGCTCAGCGTCGTATTCCTCCTCGTACAGATCCAGCACATCTTCCATCCTCGCCACGAACTCCCCACTCAACTCAGGGATGCACCACGACTTGTTCTTCCACGGCTTCAGTTCGTTTTTTTCAAGCTCTGACGCACCGTCTCACGTGCTATGCTCTCCACATAGCCCAGTTCCACCACCTTGTCCGCAAGCAACTTCAGCGTCCAGTGAGCGTGTCCCTCAGGAGGCTCGCTGCACGCTATCGCCACAAGATGCGCTTCGGCGCGCTCGTCCAGCTTGCGCTTCTGACCGGGACGCGCAAGTTCGATCAGCGCTCTCTCAAGTCCCTCCTCGCAGAAGCGCTTGCGTATCCTTACGACTGTTCGCCTGCTTATCGACAGCGCTTCGGCTATGCGGCCGTCGCTCTGTCCTTCGTCTGCCTTCAGCAGCGCCAGCGCTCTCTTTACCGTGCGCGCCGGCGACTTGCCGCGATGTGCAACTTCTCTCAGTCTGCGCTTCTGCGACTCGGTCAACTCAACTCTGTACTTGTATGCAGGCATATTCTACGACACCTCGTTGTAAGATGTTGTAGAACTTAACCTATTTCTTATACTTGTGCCAATATCAAGCGGACATGGTACTAGGTTTGCCGATGCCTGTGTCACTTGATGCTCTGAAACAAGTACACGCGGCTTTTCCATGCCTCGAAGGCTATATTTTCGAGGGTCTTCTGGTCGGGCCGGTCGAACGCGAGTCTGCGCCTCAGCGTCTTGTTACGCATCGCCTTCATTGTGCGGCATCGCTCTATGAAGCCGGAAAGGGTCGAGGCTTCGCCGCCTAGAAGGATGTAGTTGATGCTTTTTTCGTATGGCGCGAAAATTGTCCCGACCGTCTCGCAGGTCTTGTCGTATAGCTCGCGTATGAGTCGTTCGCGGCTGCGCTCGAAGCGGCGCTGGGATTGTCCGCCGGCGCGGTGCCGGTTCTTCATATAGCGTCCGGCCGTCTTGGTTGCGACAAGCTTGTTGCCCTTCAATACGGCGACGACGTATCTGCCGAGTCGCAGCAGTACGACGCCAACGAGATAGTCTTGTTCCAGCAGCCGAATGAGCGGAGACGAGACGAAACCGGAGCGTGTGATGTCGTCAATGAGCGGGAATGGCGGGCAGACTGCGAGTGCCCTACCCTCTCCTACAAATAACGCCATCCCCGTGTCGGATTCGCCAACGGATTCGAGGACGACCTGCAGAAGATCGTCCTCGGGACGCGCCGATGGTATTACATTATCGCGGTGTGAGCGCGCCTGGAGCGATGACGGTTTGATGTAGAGCGTCTTTTCGCACCAGCCTTCAGCGGCTACTATATCTAATAGACGAAGCAGACGCGCCTTGCCGGTGGAGTGACGCTCTACAAGCTCCAGCACGGTATTATCGTGGGGTTATCGGCTGCCGTTCGCAGCGAAGTATTCGTAGCGCACCACGGCCTTTTGCATAGAGGTTTCGATGTCCTCTTCAAGCATGTAGCGTTCGTTTGCCAGAGTCTGAGCAGCTTTCTTCGTCTGGGCTACATAGTCGTCCTTCGACGAGTATCGCTCGCTGATGGCGGCACGCGGGTCGCCGGAAGTTGCGCGCTGTGTTGGCGTCGCAGGGAATGGCAGAACCCAGCCCGCAAGTCCGCCGGTTATCCCGATTACTAAGCCGGGCGCGCCAATGTCAGGGTGGCGCAAGTTCCATCCGGTGTAGGTCGCCACGGGGACGGTAAGGTCTGGCAGGCGTATGCCGCCAATCTCGTTGCAGTCATCATCCACGTTTGCCACGAGCGCAGGAAACTCTTCTCCGGCGATGGGCGGCAGCGTGGTTGTGCGTCCGTTTTTGGCATCCGGTCCGTAGTCGAGGCGCATCGCACGGGTTACCTTTTCGGGGAACGCAACACCGGGGATGCTCAGGAACTTCGGCGCTAGGGTGTGGGACTCGACAGCTGTGCCATCGGAAATACGTGGATGCCTGCTTGCCGGAGCAGGAACTCCACGAACCCAATTGTCGAGGTTTTCGAGCGAGGCACGCAGCAATGGGTTGTAGTCGATGATGTTGAAGGGGAGCTGACCGCGCATGCCATCCTCTCGAGTGCCTAGCGGCGGGAAGGAGTTAGCGGAGCCGTGCGGTGATCCGGCGAAGTGGTAGCGGCGCACGTAGTCGCTCTCCTCCGGGGCGTCACTCATGTCAGCGAAGTTCGTATGGATGAGGGCGGCGTCTCCGCGCCAGTATTCGGCGGATGTATTGGTGAACATAATACGCGGCATGTGGCCGCGTTCGTGCAGCCTCTCAAGGAGTGAGCCACTGTCTCCGGTGACGGGGTCGGACTGTTCAGTATCCGCGAACGGGAAGAGTTTCGGGATGATGTAGCAGACATCCTTAGAGGGCTGGCCGAAGCGCAGGTTAAACTCGCCGCGCATGCCTCCGGCGACATGCGAGATAATGCCGTCGAGAGCCATATTGCCTTCTTCGTCCGTGTTCAAGCCCGTGTGAATGTATTCCCGGAGGAAGCGGCCACTCTGCGACGCGCCGAATGCGTGGGCGCGCTGAATGCCACCGGCGCAGGGATTACCCTGCTCTGCCGATGCGTTCTTCAGGAAGGATACGATGTCGCGCATCGCGGCGAAGCCCAAGCCGACAATCCGGCTGCCGCGCGTGGTGTACACGAGCTGGTAGATGCGACCCGGCTCAAAGCCCTCCTCCATGAAGATGTGGCAGGGGTCCGGCTCGACTGATGCGTCCTCAAAGCGCATAAATCGCCACTTGTCGCGGGCGATAGGCTCTGCCGGACTGTTGGGGTGGTCGCGCACGGTTAGCGATGCTTCCGCTTCGTTCTCATCGATTGCCGGATGCGGCGCATGCTGACGGTCAGCGAGCAGGAAGAACTGCGTAAAGTGCGTCGCCTGAAACTGACACATAATTCTGCCGGATATGGGTTTGCCGTCCGCATCAATTGCCTCCGGCGCCTGCAAGCCTATGAGACCGACACCGCGTGGAACATCAGCTTGCCAACCGCCGAAAAGCACGGAATAGCCATGGCGCATCAGGAAGCCGTTGCCGGAATCGAGCGGGTCAGACGGCATTGTGGGCTTGCCAGTGTCGTTGAAGCGCCCCATGACAGTCTTTCGCCCCCTGTTGACGACGTCGAATAGAACGCTACCGTTGCCGTTTTCAATACGCTCAGGCTTCAGCAGAGTGAAGTCCGAGGAAAACCAGACCTTACCACTTGAATCTCGCGGGGCGAGGTCGAGATCAACAATTCCATCATTAGCCGAATGGAGGGGGTCAACTGCGTAATGAACCGTGCCGTCAATCTGCTCATAAGTTCCGACATTGCCGAAACTCTTGCCGCTCGCATAAGGCGCGCGTCTGCTGATTTCCAGTTGTACAACTGCCACTTGGGAGCCTCCTTATAGTTAATTTTCGATATTGATAATGGCGATAAAGGCGTTGCGATGCGGTGATTTTACCACTGTGGGGTCAATTTGGGAAAATCCGCATATTACAGGCGTTCATGGGATTATGAAGCACGGTTCCGATTTGACACAGTAGTCAACGGCGTGTTAAAAATCGCAGTATAGAAGTTCGCCGACCGCGTATTTCGTGGCGCTGAGCGGCGAGGATACGAATGTGAAGGACAAGATATATTACAGATGGCAGTTTTTCGAATGGTATTGTGAGATGTCCGACAGCCTCTCTTGGACCACTGCTTCGTGACGCTACAACTTCCCAAAAAGACGGACGACCTGAACTCCGGTTGCCATTCGCCTATATCCACCGCTAAACGACATTTTCCTCGGATCTGACGCTACCCCTTTATGGACTTCCTGGTTTCCATCCGACCCATGCTTCGAGCCAATGTGTGAGCCTAAGGCGTAGCGGCGCGTAATTGCGCTCTACTCAATAAGACGAAGGCACTCATCTGAAAGGCCGATAAATGACCCAGAATTCGCAGAGCACGCAGATAGAGGTGAGAAGCCTGTGGAAGGTTTTCGGCAAGAGTCCCTCGGACGCCCTGAGGAACGAGTATGCTTCTGCCAGCCGCGCTGAGATACAGGAAGCACTAGGACTGGTGGTCGCGCTGCGTGATGTGTCCTTCAAAGTGAAGAAGGGACAGATTTTCGTGATAATGGGGTTGTCGGGCAGCGGCAAGTCAACTCTGGTGCGCTGCCTCATTCGGCTCATCGAATCCACTCGGGGCCAAGTGCTGTTTGACGGCGAGGATGTTATGGAGTACGACTCGGAGCAGTTGATACAGTTCAGGCGGCAGAAGATAGCAATGGTGTTTCAGCACTACGGTCTGCTACCGCACAGAAGGGTGCTGGACAATGTGGCTTACGGGTTGGAGATACGCGGCATAGACAAAGAGGAACGCTACAAGGCAGCGCTTGAAGCCATTGAGACCGTCGGACTGAAGGGGTGGGAGGACTATCTGCCGAGCGAGATGAGCGGGGGCATGCAGCAGCGTGTCGGCCTGGCGCGCGCACTTGCGGCTAACTCGGAAGTTCTGCTGATGGATGAGCCTTTCAGCGGGCTTGATCCGCTAATCCGCAGGGAGATGCAAGACGAGTTGATTTCGCTGCAAAGCTCGATTCAGAAGACGATTGTGTTCATCACGCACGACTTGAACGAGGCACTGAAGATAGGCGATCGAATTGCCATTATGCGCGACGGGGAGATAGTGCAGGAAGGCTCACCGGAAGAGATAGTCACGCTGCCTGCGGATGACTATGTAACTTCCTTCGTGCAGGATGTGTCGCGCGCAAAGGTGATACAGGCGAAGGCGATAATGCAGGAACCGGATGTGGTGGTGAACGACTGGCAGGGCCCGCGCGCCGCGCTGCATGCGATGCGGAGTAGCGACACGGACATGCTATTCGTGCTGGGGCGTAATAACATCCTGCGGGGTATTCTGACGGAGGATCACGCGGGCAGACTGGCGCGCCAGAAGGTTGAATCGCTGCGCGGGCTGGAACTTGGCGAGGTAATGACTGCGGACCCGGAGGCGTACATCGAGGACTTGATACCGATGGCAGCAAGCACCGAGCATCCGATAGCGGTTGTGAACGAGGACGGTAGATTGGTAGGCGAGGTGCATAGAGGGGCGCTGCTGACCGGAATGTATGACGCCGAAACCGGCGACGAAAGCCCAGAAGGCTAGGTGGGCACATGGCAAATATAGATCCAACGACTGCGGGCGTCGCTACTTCCGATGGGACATCGACTGACGGCGGGTTCATAAATAACGCCCTTGCCCGAAACGGCGACCTGGTGTGGTACATCGGCGGCTCGGCAGCCGTAGCCGCATGCCTTGTCATCTGTCTTGCGATATGGGGCCCAGGCATG
>JAGGDZ010000189.1 GCA_024648655.1 Chloroflexota bacterium
GTTCACGCTGATAGCCGAGCGTTACGAGCGTCGCTCGCTCGGCATCACCTCGAACCTGGTCTTCTCTGAGTGGGAGAAGATCTTCGCCAATCCGATGGCGACAGCCGCGGCGATAGACAGGATCGTGCATCACTCGGTCATACTCGAGTTCGACCTGCCCAGCTATCGGACCGATGCGGCGCAGAACCGGCAAGCGGAGAATGAGACAAAGCGGCAAAAGTAATTGACGCGTCAATCGCACGTTGTCGCGTCAACGTAGCGGAATCAACAGCCAGACAAGGAGTGAAAGCGGCAAAATCTATTGACGCAACCGGCAAAAATGATTGACGTGTAACAATAGCTCCAAAAGATCCACACTGTCCTTGACCATCGTGCTCTCCTTACTTCGTATCTGTTCACTTACGATGTTAAGGATGACGCGATGGTCTGTCTCTGTACAGCCCTCTCTTTTACACCATCTTATGGGTCACTACTTCGGTGATCAGTATATTGGAGAAGTGCTGGCCAACGCTCCCGTCGGCACCGATAATGTTTGGCCGTGCAAGCCTGTGCGCTACCTTCTCGAATCTATACCAGCGCCCAAGCATGTTGCATAGGATTTATCGCGGGTAAACAAAACTTGCGGGGAACGACAACAAGAGGAATATACGATGGCGGGGACCAGGAGCGTGACCTTGTAGAGGAGTATCGTGAGTACGCGGATAAATGCACGGTTGAATGGCCGATGACATCTAATCTGTTGCGTAACATTGCAGACAGTTACGAAGGGGACGCACGAAGGGAAGACACACGAGCTGCGTGGATGGATGAATCTGACTTCTAAGTAGAGAGCTGGCCAATAACGAGTGAATAAGCCGGGCGCTCTTGTCAATCAAGCCTCCCCGAACACACCGGGAAACTCGCCAATCTGTTCACCGAAATCCGAATCGTGCCTGATGACTACGACCTTAAATCCCAAGTCTTCAAGTTCTTCTCGTATTCCCGTATCAATCTCAATCTGCTTGACAGTATCGTGGTGAGGGCCATCGACGAATACGCAAACTCTCCCCTTTTCATAGTAGAAGTCCGCTTGTACAAATATCTCTTCTCCTGGGCGATACTGCGCCTTGTCCGGCAGCCTGTGTTCGTTGTCGTAAAGATATTTGATGAAGTCACCTTCAAGACTGGATTCTAGGGACGCGATAGCGTGTATCCTAATAAACTGTTCAGTGCGAGTTTCCGCTGAGTTATGTTCAACTCTGGACTCGGCAAGAGCGAACAGGAAATCCTTCACCAAGCGCCTGTCCAGTAGCGAGTGCTCACGCTGGTTGGAGTAGCTCATCAGGCATTCGTAGCAAGCGCTAACGCACTCGACTGTCTCCGCTTCATCCTGTTCGCTACCTTTTTCAGGGTCATAATGGCAAACCGACAGAGCCTTGCGCGCGATTTGGCTCAGGGAGTCCTGTTCGTCCATTAGCCGCTCACCTATGCCTATGCCGCCCTCCGCAGACTCGCACAACAGTATTTGTCGCTGCTCGCCGCAGCCGACTATTTCCACCTCGATTTCGCTCTCCTCGACCTGATACTCGAACTGGATTCCTCTTCGCAGCGCATAGGACAGCGTTGTGAGGAACACGGCGTCGGCGTTTCCTTTAGACGGCTTTATGAACACGATGTTCTTCACCACTCGCACGAATGGCTTTACGCCTGACAAGGGAGACTGCCCGCCATCTTGTTCGGCCTTAGTTACCGCATCGTCAGACTGCCCTTGGCTCAGCCAGCGTCCATTTTGCGGATTCAATATGAAACCTGTGGTGTCCTTCGAGCGCCAGCCGTGGTTGATGCGCCACACATCTGCTGAATGAGCATAGGTCAGCGTGGCAATCGGGACGGCATCCGCCCCAACTGCCTGCGAGTCTTCAACCTCATCAGCCGACTGGAACCTGTAATGAGTGGTAACCTCGTAGCCGCTGCGTATGCGCTCTTCTTCCTCTGACGATATGCGCTCTCTCGGACGCGCCCTGCTTGTGGGCATATCGAGCAAACGCTGAGGGAACTGCACATTCTGACCGCTCAATGCAGCGCCGCACCGCTCGCAAATCTCGGTCGAAGAAGGCTCGCCGTCGTGGATGTAGTCGCAGGCCATGCATATCTTGGCGCTGGTCATGCGCGTTCCGATACCGTCCACGGGCAGCACTACTTCGTTGACCTGATGCTTGCGCCCTTCGTGGTAGAGGGTGTTGAGAGGACCGAACTCTGTCAGTCCAAGAAAACGCGGGCGATCTATGGCATCGCTATCGATAGATGAGCGTCGCGCTACCAGGGCCCGCACTGGCAGGCGCGGAAAATTGTAGCCAGGCAGGAAGCCTTGAGTAGCCAGATAGCGGTATGGGTAGAAGTCCGAGTCGCTGTAAGAAGATTCGTTCAACAGTAGATTCAGTTCGCGTCTCGCTCGCAGATACCGCCGTTCCGCATCCCTCCGGCAGTCCGAACTGTTGTTTGATAGCATCGACTGCGCGGACGCATTGGATGCTGAGGCCATCGTGCTTCCATACAGTTCGCGCCAGTGGTCGAAAGATTCGTCGAACTCTACGGCGCTTTTGTTGATGACTTCTTCCAGCCATTCGGCGCTGTACCAGCGGCTACCCTTCAGTTCCGGTGTTCTTTCGACTACCTCATAGGCGGCAGAGCGCACGCGATTCAAGTTCATGTTGTCTATTTGGGATTGGACGTCAGCTTTGATGGGGTAGCTCTCTTGTCCCTCTAGGTCAAGTATCTCTTTGATGGAAGTACCCAAATTCAGACCTGCTTCAGCGAGCCAGAGGGAGTGGATATGCGACTCCACGAGTTCTTTGTTCCGCAAATCCATGCGCGCCGGAGCGACAGCGCCCGCAATCATCTCGTTGCGCCGGCGGAAGTAGTGCTGGTCATGCGCGTTGCCGTTGGCGGCGAACACGGCGATTAGCGCCGCCTTGCCGCCGCGTCCTGCCCGTCCACTGCGCTGCGCGTAGTTAGCCGGGGTAGGTGGAATGTTCCGCATGTGAACCATCTGCAATTCGCTGATGTCCACGCCGAGTTCCATCGTAGGGGAGCAGAATAGCAGAGGCAGATTGCCCGCGCGGAAGTCCCGCTCGCGCTCCTGCCTGTCTCTGATAGTTACCTGTCCGGTGTGCTCGCGCGCGAGCAGGTGATTCAACTCGCTGCCCTTATCCTGATACAGTCTCGAAAAGTAACTGTTCGGCTCTTGTCGCTTCTGCCCTCGGCGCAAGTGCATGTCCTTGGTTCTTACAGGGTCAGGTGGTGCCGGTTGCCCGTCGCCCATCGTCCATCGGATGCTGTCCGCAAGTATCCGCGCCCCGCGAGCATTGCCGCTTCTATCGAACACCGTCGTCAGTATGTGCCCGTTCAGCGCTCGCACGATGCCGTTCACAAGTTCCTCGCCTTGAGCTGTATCCAATCGATCTTCCACTCCCCAAGTGTGCTCGGAGCGCAAATAACGGGCTACTGCGCTGCGATCACCCAACGAAAATGTCTGTCTGTCTCGTCTAGCGCCGCTCACTCCGGGCAGAAGGGCGACGGACTGCTCCCTGAGTTGGTCGTTCTGCTCTATCGACCATGGTTCGCGCAGTCGTCCGCCGGCGTAATCTTGCAGTTGACTCACGCCTTCTCTGCTCAACGCATGAGCTTCGATGGCGAGCTGTGTTCGTAGGTGGTCGAGGAATATCGTCAGAACTTCGCCACGCTTTTCAGGCGATGCGACATTCATGCGAGGAACATCAGGCCAAAGGTTGCCGTCCGACGCAAGCGCATCCAGCCCTCGGTAACGCACCTTGAGCAGTCCGACCTGCTCAAGATTGGGCTGGACGATGCGCCAGCCTCGGCTCAGGTCTTCGAGCGCCCTGTATTGCAGCACCCGCGCCATAGTTTCTTTGCCTTGCTCCCAGCCGGGGCCGCTATCAACCGGCTGTGCCAGGAAGTCCTCCGCTCGCAGATTCAACGCCTTGAATATCTCGTGGCCGACCTCCGCGAAGCCCAATTCGCCCCATTGCTCCAGAGCTGCGATAAGCCCCGCGCGAACCTGAGCCGTCTGCACGAAGTCGTTTAGGTGTCCGGCTTGAAGCGATGCGTCCTGTCTGTTGTCAGTGAACGACAGCGCCTTCGCGTCCTTTCGCTGCACATCCTGTGCCAACATGCCGGATACGGCGGCGCTCGTAGTCAATGTAGTAGCCGTGGAGCGTCCCGTCTGGCTAAGGGACGCCAGCTTGCGAAACTCCTGCCCCTGGCGTCGGTCGTACACTACTCGGCAGCGCAGGCACATCAGCAGTGGCGCGGGCTGAAACCAACCGCTTACGCCGACTCCCTCGACGCTATGCTTGCCGTCGGGACCTATGCACGTCCTTTCAGGGCGGTGTTCTGCGAATTCTTTCCGGAGGCTAGGACGCTTTGCGGCAGTCAGCCACGATTCCGGCAGGTCGTTAATGGCATCATCCCACAGATCGCCGTCCTCGTCGTCACCATCCTCTATGGCGAAATATCCTTGCCGATCATCCTCATTTTCGACCTCGCCGTAGCCGCTCAATGGCAAGCGCGGAACTACGCCTTCGTCCGTGCGCGTTACCAAATAGTAGTCCTGTCCGCATTCGCGGCAGAATGACAAGGGGAACAGCAGCCGTTCGTCATCCAATTTGTACCGCGATTCCATCTGAAGCTCGCGCCTATCCGGATCTTCCAGCGTGGCATAGACGCTGCTGCCCGACGAGAGGAACTGGTGCAACCTGAAGGCGAGCGTGGGTTCGCCGTCCTCGCGCGCGCCGACATCGGCTTCGAGCAGCGCTTGCAAGCGTCGCTCGCACTCTTCGACCGGCAGACCGGATGCCTGTTCCAGTTGCTCTACCGCCGCCTTGAACGTCTGAGGTTCATGGCGCACGAGCCGACCTTCGTCGTCTTCACTCAGCCCGAATGTAAACTCTGCCCACGCCGCGAGAGGGTGCCTCTTCAGCTCATCCAACGTCTTGGGCGCGTCCAGCTCCAGCGCGGCGCGAATTTCGGCTCGCGTCTTGGGCGCGTCCACCTGCGCCACGCGCACCAGTGTTTCGTCTATCACATTGTCTGGGTGGACTTCCGCGCCGAACAGGTTCTTGGCGACACCGGCCACCACCTGCTTGCGCTCGTCTCGTGTGCCTTCACTTGCCACCGTCGCCGATGTGCCGATGTAGCGCACATCGCGGCTTGCGTGGCGCGA
>JAGGDZ010000374.1 GCA_024648655.1 Chloroflexota bacterium
ACCGCATCCGCCCTGTAAGAGGTCAGGAACTGTCGATCCACAACAGTATCTATGTCCAGCAGCCTGGCCACACCGCCTCGTCCGATGACCACGTCGTTGAGCGCGTCCGCGCTTAGAAACTGTTTGCCGCTTCCGTCGGTAACTGTCGCGCGCAGCATCATCCGGCGCTCCACGCGCATGTGGCCGTTGAGGTACGCAGGGAGGCGATCAGCCGCATCCTCGACCCTCAATTCGCTCATGAACCCAACCCTGCCCATGTTGACCCCAACAATTGGGACGGAGTGCGCGGCAATGGCATGGACCGTCCGAAGAATCGTGCCGTCTCCCCCGGCTACGACGATCAGCGTTGTCTCGGGGAGCTCGTCTGAGCGTTCAGACACTTCAAACGCGGACGACACCCATGACTGGGCACGAAGTTCGAGACTGGAGATTAGCGAGTCTATGAGGTGTGGCGCTTGATCGACCAGCGCGTTATAGACGAATCCGATCAGAGGCATATGAGTAGCCAGACACCTTAGTTTGGGATCACTGACAAGTCTATCAGTTGGAAGGGGCAAGGTGTGAGACTGCCCAGTCCATATGCAATTGTCGATGTGATCAGGGGTTGCTGCTGTAAGTAGTACGCGAGACTTTGTGGCAGGTACACTCCAATGGGGTTGTTCGATAAAGCGCTGAACGTTCTTGAATAGGATAGTTTCTGAATTCTTTAGAGACGAAGATTAAGGTTCGACGTCTGTGTGCGCGGTAACAAATATCGGGGTGCCCAACTACTATTGACACTCACTCGGTGAAGCTGGTACTGTACATTTCGTGATGAAATTCGCAATCGCCAGCTTCTACTTTGCGACCTACGCTTATTTTAGCGGTGCCCACGCTGCCGACTGAGCCGTAACGTCCATAGTCTGAAGAAGACGAAGACAGATAACAGAACCCCAGTCGGTAGCGACTGGGGTTTTTGATTTTCTGAAGTGGGAGGCAGTCCAGAGCCGCAGGAGGAAATCGGGCCGATGCAAGAGTCACCTACCAGGGATGTGAACGTCGTGAGAACAAACCAGCTTATCAGCCCCGTCGAACTTGTCAAAGAGCTTCCAGTTAGCGCCGTCGCCGAGCGAACCGTGCTCGAGGGACGCGAACAGATAAGAGCCGTACTGTGTGGGGATGACGACCGT
>JAGGDZ010000063.1 GCA_024648655.1 Chloroflexota bacterium
GTCCGTGTGAGGTAGTATCTCCGGCCAGCGGTCAGGATGCAGGGAGAGGTTGACCTCTTCGTAAGCCCTGCCCTCCTTGTCCAATTCTGCCTTTACGATGTCAGTGTATCCGCATCCGATAGTTGAATATACGAGAACCGTGTCTGCCAATTTTTCACCTCTAACCTGTAATTCTGTCCCAATTACCGCATGATAGACTCAAGCGACGCTCAATTGCAAAACGGCCGCAGATTTTCAACCGCCGGTCTCTCGCTCGCCGGTCTCTCGCTCCATGAGCATACGCCGCAGAATCTTTCCCGACGGATTCTTCGGTATCGCGTCGATAAACTCGACCTCACGGACACGCTTAAACGTGGCGACACGGGACGCCACGAAGTCCATCACATCTTCGCCTGAGACTTCAACGCCCTGTCTCGCTACCACGAACGCCTTGGGAATCTCTCCCGCTTCGACGTCCGCCTTGCCGACGACTGCCACGTCTGCAATTGCAGGATGCTCCAGCAGCAGTCCTTCAAGTTCCGCGGGCGGCACTTGGAAAGCCTTGTACTTGATGAGTTCCTTCTTGCGGTCGAGAATCCACACGCAGCCGTCTTCGTTCATTCGGACGATGTCCCCGGTGTGCAACCAGCCTTCGTTGTTTATGGTCTCCCGAGTGGCGTCTTCGTTGTTGTAGTAGCCCTTCATCACTTGTGGGCCGCGCACCAGCAATTCGCCTACCTCGCCGAAGGGAATATCCTTCGTCGCTGTTTCAAGGTCAACGACGCGCTCCTCCGTATCGGCGATGGCGGGGCCAACTGAACCCGGCGTCATCCTGTCAGGCTCAATGTAATCCACATTGGAAACCGGCGATAACTCAGTCATGCCGTATGCTTGGAATATGGGAAAACCCACAACATCCTGAACGCGTGTTTGGAGTTCCTCAGAGGCAGGCGCGGCCGCGAGGCATGCCGCCCTCATGGAAGACAGGTCGTAGCCTTCCAGTGAGGGTAGCATCGAGAGACCTATGCCTACTGGGGGCACCGTGTATAGATGGGTGACATGGTGCGAGGATAGCAGGCGCAGCATTTCATCCATGTTGAATCGCCCCATCATTACTTGTGTGCCGCCGGATGCTATAACTGCGTTCATCAGCACCTGCATGCCGTAGATATGAAACAGCGGCAGGTGTGCAAGGAGTACATCTTCTTCTGTCTGCTGGAGCGCCTCACCGGGTCGCCGTATGAACTGGAGAAGGTTCGTCGTCATGTTGAAATGCGTTAACATTACGCCCTTGGACAAGCCGGTTGTGCCGCTGGAATAGGGCAGCGCGGCGAGGTCCTCTTTGGCGTCGATTGCAACGGGAGGCGGTGTTGCGGGAGAACGTTCTATAAGTCCCCAGAACGAGTTAGACTCCCGAGATGTGGGTTCTATGACGACCATTCGCTTGAGCGCGGGAGCGCCGTCCCGGGCGGCTTCTGCCATCTGAAGGAGTGAGTCGTGTACCACGAGAACTTCTGCGCCGCTGTTGTCGAGTTGATGGGCAATTTCCCGCTCCCGATAACCGGAGTTGATTGTTGTTACTACGGCCCCTGCCTTGATGATCCCGAAGAATGCGATCTCGAACTCGACGCAATTGAGGGAAAGCAGTCCCACTCGGTCGCCTTTTTCAACACCGAGCTTCGCCAGCGCTGCCGCGAATCGATTACTGTACATGTCCAACTGCTGATATGAATAAACGTACTCGCCGTCGATGATTGCGGTTTTCTGCGGTAAACGTTGCGCCGTGGCACTTAGGACGTGCTGAAGCGGGTATGTTGGGTAGGGAGCCAGTGAAGGGCGTCCGTTTGCAACAGTCATGTCAAACCTCCTGTTCGTATGTGGCGCCAGCCGCCGCGTTCAGTGTGTCCTTCGTCGTCGAGAGAGGTCAGTTCATGTAAATCTTCACGCCGGCATGCGGGAAATGTAGCTCAAGGCTTGCCCTGCGTTCTCTCTGGAGAGTCCTGACATATTCCACATGGTCCGGATGACCCGCGGGAAGTTTATGGGGGCAAGGCTCGCGCCGCTCTTCCTGCGGACAAAGGTGTAGATCTGCTCCATAGTCCCAGAACCCGACCATCTTCATCGGAAAATACAGCGTTTCAGCCACTGTGCGAAGATCAGCAAGGATTTCGCTTGCGCGCGCGTGGCTTTCCGTCTCAATCGCGAGTGTTATTGCGTCGATTGTCATCGCAACGCCACGTTATTCGTCATATCGTATCCGCATTTCCCGCTATCAGGGTGCTGGCTGCGGCGAACATCCCACCGGGCCCGTGCGCGATGCCCACTGAAGCCCCAGGCACCTGTCGTTCTCCTGCCTCTCCTCGCAGCTGGCGGGTCAATTCTATGAGTGTGAACATCCCGTACATACCTGAGTGGGTGTAGGACAGGCCGCCTCCGTTGGTGTTCATTGGGAAGTCGCCGCCCGGTCCGGTACGGCGCTCTGCCATAAAGGGACCACTTTCGCCCGGCTTCACGAATTCCAGGTCTTCGAGCGCCAGCATTGGCGTGAATGCGAATGCGTCGTATAGTTCGGCTACATCTATGTCCGAATGCGAGACGCCCGCCATCTCGAACGCCGCCTTGCCGGAGACCTTTGCCGCCCGTGAAGTCGTCATGTCCGCCATCATGCTAACCATATTGTGCTCGGTCGCCTCTCCGCTGCCGAGAATATACACAGGGGGCTTCCGAAGACTCCTTGCCCTGTCTGCGCTCGCGAGCACGACTGCCCCGCCTGCGTCTGTGACCAAGCAGCACATGAAAAGCGTGTAAGGCCAACATATTGGGCGTGAGTTCATCACATCATCAATAGTAATCGGAGCTTTCATCATAGCCATTGGGTGCATCGCGGCCCACTTGCGGTTGGAAACCGCTACCTCCGCCATCTGTTCCCTAGTGGTGCCGTACTGGTGCATGTGCCTCGTCGCGGGGAGCGAA
>JAGGDZ010000346.1 GCA_024648655.1 Chloroflexota bacterium
ACTCGAATGCAGCAGCCTGAAACCACGCGCAGACGCGAGACGGAAGGATGACTTGCAATTCCATTACACAGAATCCCTTCTTGTCTGGGATTGGGGCACTCTTCAAAAGTTGCCGTTCCGTGTACAAGCCTCAAGGAAGCCAAACGACTTATCCCGGAATCTTGTGCATGGTGCCGGAAGACGAACTTTTGGCTAGTCGCAGAGCATATTCTTATATTTTTCAGAAATTGTCAAGTGTTGATGCAATACTCATTATTTAGAAAGGTACGGTCGCAGGCCTGCGCCGATGTATAGGCGGGCAGTTTGAATATGCAAAGGGAGGAGCATTTACAAACGCTGCTCCGCATTTTCCGGAAGACCTGCACAAATGAGACGCCAAGCCAAGAGGCGAAACGTTCGAAGAATCGTTTGTCCAATACGGAGCACGCGAGAGATTACAGGCTAGAACAGCGCGTCGCTGGCGTGCTGTATCGCCTGCATCAGGGGCGCGGGATATACTCCGAGCACGACCATGCCCGCAAACAGCGCGCCAAGCACTCCCAGAGTCAGACGCGGCACGGGGAGCGGGGCGGCGCCGGCAGCGGGTTCGATGTAGAGCTGGCGCACGACGAGCAGGTAGTAGTACAGCGAAATGAGGCTTGCGAAGATGGCGACTCCGGCAACCCAAAGCAGACCCTGCGCTGCTGTGGCATTGAACAGGTAGAACTTACTGGTGAAGCCCACGAATATGGGCAGACCGGCGAGCGAGAAGAGCGACACGGCGAAGACCAGCCCAACCAGCGGCGCGCGGCGCGCAACACCCGCCATTCCCCTAATATCATCGCGCCCTGTGATGTTGAAGACGGCGGCAAGGCACAGGAACGCCGCCATGTTCGTTACGGCATACGCGACAAGGTGCAGCATGATGCCGTTGGACGCGAGGTGCGACAGTTCGAGCGAGCCGTCGCCCATCGCGGCGAGCGCTGCTACACCCATCAGCAGGTAGCCGACCTGTCCCACACTAGAGTACGCCAGCAGTCGCTTCAGGTTGCGCTGCGCCAGCGCGACCAGATTGCCGAGCAGCATCGTTATCACCGCCAGGGCTATCAGCAGTATCTGCCACTGCTCCACGATGGGCATGAACGCCTCGGCGAACAGGCGCAACACCAGCGCGAATGCCGCTGCCTTCGAGCCGACCGCGAGGTGTGCTGTTATGGGTATGGGCGCGCCCTCGTAGGCGTCCGGCGCCCACATGTGGAACGGCACGGCGGCGATTTTGAACCCCAGCCCCGCGACTATCAGAGCGACGCCGAGAATCAGCCCCGGGCTTAGCGCATCTGCCGCCGCAAGCGCCCTGCTTATCTCATCGAAGCGCGTCGTGCCCAGCAGACCGTATATCTGGCTGATGCCGAAGAGCAGAAGCGCGGAGGAGAAGGCGCCGAGCAGAATGTACTTTGTGGCGCCCTCGTTCGACTTGGCGTTATAGCGATCGTATGCAACCAGCACATACAGTCCGAAGCTCAGCAGCTCCAGCGATATGTACGCCGTCAGTAGTTCGCCGGACGCCGCGAGCAGCATCATGGCGACCACCGTAAACAGCAGAATGCCGTAGTATTCTCCCGGATATTCGAGGTTACGCCGCACGAAGTCCACCGATATGAGAATAACCACGCCGCCCAACGCGATGAAGAACGCTTTGAAGAACAGCGCGTAGCCGTCGATGCGAATGATGCCGTCGTACAGCGAGTCGGTCACACCCCATAGATACGCGAGCGAGACGACGAGCGCAACCGCCAGCCCCGCGACGGCGACGAACGGCAGCGTCCACTTGCGGCGCTCAGGCAGGAACAGGTCCAGCGTCAGCACGACGAACGCCAGACCCGTCACGATGAATTCCGGAAGGAGTAGAAGAAAATTGTTGTTCATTGACGTGTCCGCAATTCTGACGTAACATAATGATTATACCCCCCCTATTCATTTCGATGGTAGGGTCGAGGCTATCTCCTTGCGAGATAGCCTCTGTCTT
>JAGGDZ010000309.1 GCA_024648655.1 Chloroflexota bacterium
AAGCCGCGTAGGGCTGCGAGAGACTTCACATATTCAGAAGCCGCGCCCCACGCCTTTTCAGACGCCTGAAGAAAATCGCCCTTCTCAAACTCGGCATCGGCTTGCCGAATGTAGCGTTGTCCGGTACGCTCGTACTCTTCGGATATGGCTTCCGGGGTGGTATAGGCGGCAGTCATCTAAAGATATTCTCTCCCCGACATTTTTTGAGCCATCCCCCGCCGCCGACGGATACGCGGCTGAGGATGGCTCATTATAGCAACTATGCCGGATTTCAGGGGCTATCTCACTCAGGGCAATCGCATTCTCTGGAACCGCTGTAAGATGGCCGTTGCCGGATCATTGAGTTCTCACTTGGGTAAAGCTACCACATCTGTGCACCGAATTGTATAAGACTGAAATAAGCGCATCAATAAGTCGTCACCCCGAGAATGCGATTGCCCTGCTATCTCACTCTGGCGAACTTCTGAAGGCGCATTCCGTCCAGCACCTCACCGATGTACATATCACCGCGCGAGTCCACCGCCACTCCGTGGGGAGCCCAGAACTTTCCGGCTTCGTGAGTGCGTTCGCCGCCCCACTGTGACAGGATGGTGCCCTCATCGTCTATGATGGTCACCCTGCCCTGGAGTTCAGGCACGTATATCTCGCCCTCAGGACCGACGCATAGGTCGGTAGGCTGGCGAAATCCATCGAACATCTGCTGAAACTCGCCTTCCTGGTCGAAGACCTGGATGCGGTCGTTCTCGCGGTCGCAGACCAGCACGAATCCATCGTGGTCAATGCCGATGCCGTGCGGCAGGTGGAAGTCGCCCGGGTTCACCTTTCCAGGCAGCCCCCAGGATAGCAGCAACGAGCCGGTATCCGTGTAGCGATGGACGCGGGCATTGCCGTAGCCGTCGGATATGAAGATGTCCCCTTCGTCGGAGACGGCTATGCCGGTGGGCAGGTTGAACGGACCGGCGGCGCGCGGCACAGGCTCCGCGTTGGTAGTGTATCCGGTGTCCGATGCCCTGCCCGTGCCGATCTTCAGCGTCATTCTGCCGTCCGTGTTGTATTTCATTACGGTGTGAGCGTCTCGGTCGGCGAGATAAACGCTGTCGTCGGGGCCGATGTGAATTCCGTGTGGGCCCGCGAACACTTCATCCCAGGTATTCAGGAAATTGCCATCGCTGTCGAAGATCATAAGCTGGTGTTCGCTGCGGTTGTAGGCGTAAACATTGTCGTTGCTGTCCACAGCCACGCCCGCCACCTGGTGCCATTCGTAGCCTTCGGGGAGGTCTCCCCAGTTCTCAACGAGTTC
>JAGGDZ010000342.1 GCA_024648655.1 Chloroflexota bacterium
CGTGCGCGACCAGGCGCCGTCGCCCACGCTGTTGTTCGCGCGGATACGGTAGTAGCGCTGCGTGTTGGCGGTCAGCGTGGCGTCGGTGTAGGTCGTGGCGTCGGCACCCGGCGTTGCCAGCGCCTGCCAGCTGCCTGCCGCGCCGTCTGCCGAATGCTCCAGCTCGTAGCCGGTGATAGCTTGCCCATTGTCGGCCGGCTTGCTCCATGCCAACTTGATCTGGTAGTCGGAGATCGCGCTTGCCTTCAGGGTGGGCGCGTTCGGAACGCCGGACACCATCTGCCCCTGCACAGGATCGGACCACAAGCCCAAGCCGCCGCTGTTTCGCGCCGCTACGTCGCTCGCGCAGTCTGCCCAAACGTCTCGCAGCATTCCTCTGAAACTCCTAGAAAGTTGCCATGACAGAAAACTACCCTGACACGCTGATTCTTATCATCCGGAATAGGCTCTCCTCGAGTGTTTGCCTCACATTCCGCTGCTAGGCTGGCAGGCTTCCGGAAACGCGACCACGATCCCTTTGACACAAGCACTCTCCTCGCCTTTCGCAGGTGTGCGCCACAGAATGCGGTAATCTGTGATGGAGTCGTCATCAGCGACGTCCCGACTCAGGTTGATACTGCGTCGTCAGTCTCGTCGTCGGCAGGCTCGGGAGCAGCGGTATTTTAAGGCTATGGCGTCTGTGTCGTCGTCGGTTCGGGCGTAGGAGTCAGTTCTGTCGCGTCCCTCCCCTCTTCAGGCGCAGTCGGTTCGGGCGCAGCCTATTCGATAGGCATCGATATCTGCTCTTCAGGCGCGCACTCGGCATCGTTGGCTGGGGTCGGCTCTGTCAGGTCTGCGCCGCTCTCGCTGATGCGTATCATCAGCAAATCGCCGTCCTGCCACGGCTGCTCGCACACGCCCCAGGCTAACACTGTTGCGTCGTCTTCCTCGATCTTGACTGCGTCGTCGAAGTCCAGGCGCAGCGCCACTGACGCGTCCAGCGCGATGAAGTCTATGTGATGGTCGTTGAGGTCCGTGACGGGCGAGAGCGCCATCACCACCTGCCTTTTGCTCCAGGCGATGCGCCTGATTGTGGTCTTCGTACCGCCTTCCATATCGAAGGTGTCAGGCTTGAGGACGCCGCCGTTACCGTCGCCCGCGCCCACGGAGCCGTCATCGGCATCCACAGGGTCGAAGAACGCTTCGTGCAGTACGTCATCCGTGGCGGATACTCTTACTGTGTGGATATTCCACGTCCTGCGCGCCTCAGGATAGGCGTCGCATAGGATGTACCTTGCAGCACGAGAGTTATAGTAGTAAGTGTACTCGCCTCGCGGGAGAGGGCGGGTTATGGCGATGATCGACATTTGCTCCACTTGGAACATGTCTGCGTCTTCCCCATCGAGCCAGGCCTCCCATGTCGGTGTGAGATTGGGATCGATCCTGAGAAGGTCAGGATGAGGGTCAGATATGTCTCCCCAGCCAAACGCGGTAGTGGCGGGCAAACCGGAGGCTAGCTCGTGGTTGGTTTGTATCTGTCGTTCTTTGCTAGAGTTCTCTCTCCTGTACGTGAACTCCCTCTCCCATCGATACTTTCTGTACACACATTCGAAGTATTCGTCAGAGCCGTCACCCGCTGCCACTTCAGCATCCAACTTAGCTATGAGTGCTTTGATTTGCGAAAGGGTTATCGTTGAGGATCCTCCGCCGGTGCCCAGTGCTGAATTGAAGGCGCTTTTCGCTACTTGATAGCCTATGCGATCTTCTGATGACCCAAGCACGGCGCCCTCGGCACCCGTGAGGAAACGTTGTTCCCCAACGACTCGCGAGGCTACAGCCATATCGGTTCCACGCACGTCTATGTCGTCAACAGCGGGCAGCCACGCTTTACGATGCGGGCTGTCGACCGTATATCCATCCCCCTCACCTCCTATTAAGTAGCCAGCATAACCCTTTCCTAACCTGTATCGGTCGGAGTTCAGGGTACTGGGCATAAACTCCATCTCTCGCAGAAAAACAATCGCTTCGTTCTTGTCCCAGATGGTGTCGTGCTCCTCGAAAAAGCCTTCTTCATTACCCAGCATCAACGCACCAAGTCTGGTCTGGGTGAGAAGGTCACCATCCGCGATTCCTATCAGCTTAGAGCCTCCGGAGCCCTTGAGATATTCCAGTACTTCAAAGTGAAACTCTCGCGTGTTGATGTACGAGGTGTCTCCATGCACCCATTCCCCGTTTTCATTCCTAATTCTATGGCTCAGAGGCTCAATACCGTAAGACATGGATAGGAGTTTTACTCGTGCTACAACTTTCGAGTTCAGAATTCGTTCCTCAAGAGATTCAGGTCCAAAATAGATAGGGGCTGCACTATGTCCGTCGAGCGGCAGTTTATAAAGTAAAATCAACGCCGCATCTGTCGCGAACCCGGTGTAGAGAGCAGTACCCAAAGATACCAGCGTAAGGACAGCAATGAATGTCACCGTGTACACGCGTGTGCGTATCCTAGTTATAATTCTGTGAAGCATTAAGATTGCCCCCGGTTTTTCGTGTTGGAATCTTATACCAATTCGCT
>JAGGDZ010000015.1 GCA_024648655.1 Chloroflexota bacterium
GGAGCGCTGGTAGGCGCAGCGACCTCTTGAGGTGAAGAAGTGGGTTGAGGCGTATCGTCGCAGGCAGCTATAAAGACTGCCGCAAATACGACCAGCGCCAGTCCGATGGTACGCGCCAGATTTCCGAAGTGCTTGATATCGAGTGCTAGATTCACTTGGCGTTCTCTCCTTTTTTCAGCCGAAGTATGTTGTGTTCTATTCTGTGGGAATTCAGGTTGCCCTTTAAGAAGTTGAGTGCTTGTATTGATAGATAGTATCAATTTATTAGGTGAGAGCCTCGAAGCTTCAACATTGCTGGGGTAAATTAATTGGGGTAAATCACTAATCCTTGCCGTTGCGCGGGCAGTTCTTGCAGTCCACGTAAAGATCGATGCGATGACCGACTACCTGTCCGGGAATTTCGTCGCTTATGGCTCGCAGGAGCGACTCGACCTTAGTGGCCCTGAGCTCCTCCACTGCCCCACACATGGTGCATACGGAGTGGTGGTGGTGCCCCCTTTCGCAGAATCTGTAGATGGGAGACCCGCCCATCGTGTCAAGCTTGCAGAGTATGTCCGCTTCCAGAAAGAGCTTTAATGTGCGAAACACGGTTGCCCTGCCTACCGACGGCAACTCTTCACAGAGCGCCTGGGCTGTAATGCCTTCAGGCTTCTGCTCAAGCAGACGGGCTATCATTATTCTTGGAACGGTAACTCTATATCCCCGCTCCCCGAGTATCGCCATCAGGTTTACGCGTTGTTTCATTGCCATCATAACGATATGTAATATCACTAATATGCGTCTAAATAAGAGATAACCAACTTGGAGAATGATACAGCATATTATTAAGTATGGTGTAGTGTCAACTCGTAATGCCCGTCTGGCATTGTTTCGATAGATGTTGAAAGAGGGGAATGGGTTGGAACAAGGCGAGACACCTATACGGGGACTCCTAGTTCTATGTTCATGTAATCAGAACTCTATCAGGACTCCCCGTTCCTTTCTTCTCACACCATACTTGGGACGGTTACTACGAAACTCGGTGATGTTCACTGGGACGCAAGGTGGGTTATCATTAGCAAAACATTATGAGCATCAGGACGCTACCGTATGAAATCTAACATCTTCCTTACGGGATTCTCCGGCACGGGAAAGACGACCATCGGGCGCGAGGCGGCGCGCATTCTCGGCTGGCGCTTCGTTGACCTCGATGAACTTATCGAGGCAGACGCCGGCGCGACCATCGACGCCATCTTCGCGGAGCGTGGCGAGGCGCACTTCCGTGTCCTCGAAACACAGGCATTACTCTTCGCCTGCGAGTCGGAACGGCAGGTCGTGTCCACCGGTGGAGGCATCGCCGAGAGCGCTGACAATCGCGCCGCCATGATGCAGAATGGCACGGTCGTCTGCCTTGAAGCCTCGCCGGAAGCTATTTACGAACGCGTACTAGCGCAGAGCATGGGCGACAATGCAGTTGTGCGTCCTATGCTTGCCGCTGACGACCCGCTGGAGCGCATCCGTTCCTTGAAGTCCCTGCGCCAACTGAACTATACTCTTGCACACTGGACAGTTCACACCGACACAGTTACGCTGGAACAGGCAGCGCACGAAGTCGTCCGCGCATTCGACATACTTAACGACGATGATGAAACGATATGCTGGAAGGCATACCCCGACTGGATGCGGCAACGCGCCGAGGACCTGCAATGCGATAGCTAAATATCTTGTCTATCCTGTACATCCCGTTAGCCCGGATTGAAACCTCCGACCGGCTTACCAGTAGAAAGACTGACGCACTGACATGACCACCTACTCCGATCTCGCCGCCGTTGTCAACACATCCCAAGGAAACTACCCGATATGGGTGGGCTGGAACATAATCGACGAGATTGGCGAGCGCGTCAATTCCATCCTTGACACATCCACCGCGTATATCATCACCGACGAGGGGGTGCATCGGCAGGCGCGGCGCGCACAGTTTTCGCTCGAAGCCGCCGGCATCGCCGCGCACCTGTTCATCATGCCCGCGGGCGAGACGCATAAGACGCTGGAGACGGTTCAGCTCATATACCGCTGGCTCGCCGAGCGGAAGGCAGAGCGAGGGCATCTGATAGTAGCAGTCGGCGGCGGCGTCGTGGGCGACCTCGCAGGCTTCGTGGCGGCGACCTACCTGCGCGGCTTGCCCTTTGCGCAAGTGCCGACAAGCCTTCTCGCCATGATGGATGCTGCCATCGGCGGCAAGACCGCTATCGACCTTCCGCAGGGCAAAAACCTCGTGGGTGCATTCTACCAGCCGAAATTCGTACTATCCGATGTCAGCACACTACAGACTCTGCCACCGCGCGAACTCACCTCCGGCTGGGCAGAGGCAATCAAGCACGGTCTGATTCTCGATCGTGACCTGCTGGAGGCTTTTGAGACACATCGTTCATCACTACTCTCGCTCGAACAAGACATCGCAACGGAGATCATACGCCGCAGCGTCGCTATCAAGGCGAACATCGTCTCCCAGGATGAGCGCGAGACGCTTGGCATTCGCATCCTGCTGAACTACGGGCATACCATTGGACACGCGATCGAAGCCGCCACCGGTTACGGCAGCTTCCTGCATGGCGAGGCGGTCAGCGTGGGCATGATGGGCGCGGCGCGCATCGGAGAGGCTATGGGGATGATGTCCGCCGGCGAAGTGGAGCGCCAGCGCAGGCTGCTTGAAAGCTATGGTTTGCCGCTCACCTGCGGCGAGATGGACATCGCCACAGTCAGCGATGCGATGCTGTCGGACAAGAAGGTCGCGGGCAGGGCAATACGATGGGTACTCCTTGACGGCATTGGCAACGCCACCACACGAAACGATGTGCCTCCGGCGCTGGTGCAGCAAACCCTCGAGGCACTGGCGGTGGACTAAATGCCGGGGCTGGACTGGCTCACCGGCTTCGGGACCGAGTGGTTGCCTGCTTTCGGTTGGCAGCAGTCAATCGAGTGGATGACACTTGCCGCAGTCGGATTCATAACCGGCGTTTTCGGCGTTCTAGTCGGCGCGGGCGGCGGCTTCATCCTAGTACCCATTCTTCGTATATTCTTCCCCGGTATAGAGCCTGCCGTCGTCTCAGGAACCGTCCTCGCCCTTGTCGCCGCCAATAGCATATCGGGCGCCTTTGCCTATCGTTACATGCGGGTCGTGGACAAGCGGAGCGCATATCTCTTCGCGGCTGCCGCAATTCCGGGTTCGGTCATCGCACCCTTCATCCTCAATCAGGCGCTCGCCGGACTGCCGGGCATCTATGATACCGCTTTCGGCTTCATCCTGGTCATCCTCGCGGCGCGATTAGCCACCCAGCAATTCGACACCGGGCGGCACTCTCATCTTGCGCGCGCCAGAAGCCGGAGGCGGAGCTTCATCAATCCTCAGACCCTGCGCCGCCGCCGCATTACGGCGGAGTCCGGCGAGACCTACCGCTATCGCCTGAACGAAAGGTGGGCAGTCCTTATCAACTTCGCGCTAGGCTTCATATCCAGCTTCTTCGGCATAGGCGGGGGCTTCCTACGCACTCCGATACTCGTCTATGCCTTCGGCTTCCCGGTGCAAGTCGCGGTCGCCACATCCATCTTCGCCCTGTCTTTCTACACAACGGCGGGCGCGACGACTCACGCTTTCTTAGGCAACATCGAGTGGTTCCCCACGTTCATATTCGCGGGCATCGGCCTCGTAACCGGAGGGCAAATTGGCGCGCGTCTCTCCGGCAGGGTTCGCGGTCCGTGGATAATGCGCCTCCTCATGCTCGTCATCCTCGCCATGGGCGTTCAGCTAGTCATTCAGGGCATACGCGGATGATGACCCACGTGCTGCTGACGCGGGATTTGCGAATCGGTTACAATGAGGCACGTAGAAGGGGAAGGGGGACGCATGGCGACATTCAGCACCGTAGATGAACTCATACGCATACTAGACGAAGACCCGCAACTTCGTGAAGCGTTGCGCGCTAGACTGCTGTCTCAAGAGTTGCTGAACTTGCCTGCTGCGCATGCGGCGTTTACATCCGAAACCCAAACTTTCATGTCGGGCATGGGGGAATTCAGGGCGGAGACACAGGCGTTCATCGCCGGCATGGAGGAGTTCAGGACGGAGACGCAGGCGTTCATCGCCGGCATGGAGGAGTTCAGGGCAGAAATGCGCGAATTTGTCACCGCCACGAACCGTCGTCTGGATGCTCTTGAACTGAGAATGGACAGGGGCTTCAATCGATTGAGCCACGATATAGGGATACTCAGGGGAAACTATTCCGAAAACGCCGTCAGCAGACAGGCGATTACTATAGCATTCGATGTCGGCAACGCTAAGGGGTTCAACTTCGATGAAACAACGCTCAAACCGCTCGACAGGGATACACTCGTCAGAAAAGCCGCGGAATCGGGATTGATTGCGGACATCCCACAGAACGAGCGGGCAAGTTTCTATGTGTCCGACTTTGTAGCGGAAGTCCGCGACGAAGCTGGCGAAACACACTACATCGTGGTTGAAGCCTCCTTCACCTGCGACAAGCGCGACACAGACAGAGCCATCTCCCATGCGGAACTTATGACAAAGTTCACACAAAAGCGGGCATGGCCTGTCATAGCCGGAGTTCGCCTAGACAGCGAAATACATCACATCGTCGAAGCTGGGGACGTGCTCTGGTTCCGATTCGAGCAAGATGAAATTCGTTCCGACTACTGACGTACAGGCATCTTGACTACTCGCATGCCTTTCTTCACCCTCACGGACGCTGACGACAACGCCCGCGCAGGCGTGCTGCACACTCCGCATGGCGATGTGCCCACGCCCGCCTTCATGCCGGTCGCCACACAAGGCTCGGTCAAGGCGCTTGACTCCGCGGACCTACGAAATATCGGCGCGAACATCGTACTCGCCAACACCTACCATCTCTACCTGCGGCCCGGCGTGGACGTCGTGCAAGACCTCGGTGGGCTGCACGGCTTCATGCAGTGGCACGGCGCCACCCTCACCGACAGCGGCGGCTTTCAAGGCTTCAGCCTTGAGCATCTTCGAACAATCACCGAAGACGCCATTATCTTCAAGTCGCATATAGACGGCAGCGAGCACACCTTCAGCCCGGAAGCGGCAATTCGGCACCAGCAAGGCATAGGCGCCGACATCATTATGCCCCTCGATATATGCGCGCCCGCCGACAGCGACTACGAGGCAGTTGACGCGGCGGTGGAAAAGACGAATCGCTGGCTGCTGCGCTGCGTGGAGGCGCATACGCTGCCCGACCAGAGACTCTTCGGCATCGTGCAGGGCGGCCTGTTCCCTAATCTGCGGCGCAAGTCGGCGGACTTCATCACCGGCGTCGGATTCCCCGGCTACTCCATTGGCGGGCTGAGCGTGGGCGAGTCCAAGCAGGCTATGTACGACACAGTGGAACTCACGACTCCGATGCTGCCCACCGACGCCCCGCGATATCTTATGGGCGTAGGCTCGCCGGAAGACCTGGTTGAGTGCGTGGCGCGCGGCATCGACATGTTCGACTGCGTGCTGCCTACGCGAGTCGCCCGCAACGGAGCGCTATTCGTGCGCGAAGGCAGGCTGAACATTACGGCGGGACGCTTCAAGCGAAAGTACGCGCCCATCGAAGAAGGCTGTGACTGCTACACCTGCCTCACATACTCTGCGGCGTATGTGCATCACCTGTTCCGAGCCAAGGAACTGCTGGCGTACCGGCTGGCGACAATACACAACCTGCGCTTCGTACTGCGCCTGATGGAAGAGATGCGCACCGCGACAGTCGCAGGTGAGTTTGCCCAATACCGCCGCGAATTCCACAGCCGCTTCACGCCGCCGGACGAACAGACACGCCGCGCTCAGAAGCAGAAGTGGCTTGCCTCGGTGCGACGGCAAAGTTAAGGGCATGAGCTGCCGCGGACGACGACGTCTGCGTTATAGCTCCGGCTCGCCCCACTCGTCCAACCCGTCGTAGGGATATTCTAATTCCTCGCCCGAAACGAAATCCAACGGGAAACCCTGCGGCTCCGTTGACGCATCCGCAGACATGCCCGAAAGCCCGGCGTTCGCATCGGCATCGACGGCTTCACCGTTGCCTCCGAAGCCGTCGATGCTGCCGAGGAGGAGCAGCCCGATTATCAGTTCCTCGTCGGTAAATCGTCGCGTTCGTTCGTGGCGCATCTCTTGGCGCTCTTCGCCAGGCTGCCCAAACAAGTCAAAAATCCCCATACCGCCTTATTCCCATTGGACAGTGCATGCGCGGGCTTTCCGCCGACCGCCAAATGGATCTTGTCGGCTGTGGGGAGCCGCCCGAATAGCGCAGGCAACGTTTTTTTATCTCGACGATGGTGGATTTGATTCAGCCGCCGCCTGCGACCGCCGGCACGATACTGACCTCGTCGCCGCTCTTCGTGGCGGTGCCCAAGCCTTCTAGGAAGCGCACATCTTCGCCGTTGATATAGACGTTCACGAAGTTGCGAAGCTCGCCCTCTTCGTCGCAGAGCCGAGCCTTGATTCCCGGGTACTGGCTCTCAAGCGAGCCGATAATCTCTCCCAGCGTCGTGCCGTCCGCGTCAACCTTGTCCGCGCCGTCCGTTACGCGTCGAAGCGGCGTCGGTATCCTTACCGATATGCTCATGTCGGGTATTCCTCCAAAGGGTTAATGTGTGTTCGATTGGGGCCATCCCTTAGTTCAGTCCGCTGACCGATGAATATGTGGCAGGGAACGGGAAATTGTCTGTCGGCGCTCGCCTCACCCCTCGATCACATCGCCCGTGACCGAATCGACTCGCACGCCCGCCGCAGTCATCCACTCGATCCCGCGGTCTATTTCATCGTCGGAGCCTTCGAGTTCGAGCACCACCCAACCAACGCGCTCCTGCA
>JAGGDZ010000469.1 GCA_024648655.1 Chloroflexota bacterium
TCTCCACTCCGGGTATCTGGCCATCCATGGCGCGGACGGTGTCGGCGAACTCGGAGTCGAACACGAGGACTTTCGCGCCCGAATGGTTCAGAATGTAGGCTATCTCCCTGGCGGACAGACGGATGTTGATGGCGACCAGCACCGAGCCGAGGCGCATGGGGCCGTAGTGTCCCTCAAGCATCTGAGGGATGTTGGGGAGCATGAAGGCGACGCGGTCGCCCTTAGCGACGCCGGCCTGCCGGAGCGCGCCTGCCAGTTTGTTGACGCGGTCGTTGAACTCTGCGTAGGTGTAGGTGGTGTCGTTGTAAATGACCGCGGGCTTGTTGGGATAGACGGACGCGCTGCGGTCGAGAAATGAGAGTGGGTTAAGATCCTGAAAGGAGACGCTGTTGGGCACGGCACAACCTCACTGGTCTGGGATAGGCTGAGTGTACCAATGGAGGATTGGAGCGTCAATTTGTGGTAAGAGAAAAGAGACGGGAGATATGAGAGAGATGATCCAATCAAAGAGTGAATCGCTAGTTGCAGTAGGCACATATACGCGGACGATTTCGGATGGGATATACGTGTGCCGGTTCGATGGGGGGACGGGGGACCTGGAGCCTGTATCCAGCATAGCGGGGGCGGAGAACCCGTCTTTTCTCACGGTGCATCCGAATGGGCGGTGGCTGTACGCCGCTTCGGAGATTGAGGAGTTCGACGGAGAGCGGCAGGGGGCGCTGTACGCGTATGCCATCGAGGCGGACGCGGGTCGGCTGTCGCTGATGAATGTGCAGGGTTCAGGTGGCGCGGGGCCGTGTCATGTGAGTGTGGACGCGACGGGGCGCTATCTGCTGGCGGCCAACTACCACGGAGGGAGCGTGTGTGTCGCGCCGATCAGTGAGGACGGCAGCCTTGATCCGCTATCCTGCTTCATCCAGCACGAGGGGTCGAGCGTCAATCCGGACCGGCAGGATCAGGCGCACGCGCACTCAATTAATCCGGACGCGCAGAATCGGTTCGTATACGTCCCTGAC
>JAGGDZ010000533.1 GCA_024648655.1 Chloroflexota bacterium
TGAATACATAGTAGAGGTCAGTAACGGTAACGCTCGTGCCCCCCGCCTGACGTAGTCGATTCACAGCCTCGGTCAGCCTGCTCTTCCTCACTATCACGGTAGCGGCGTACCATCCGACTCCGTCTTGGGCATACACTTTGGCTATCGTGGGTCCACGAAGGCCACTGATGTCCGTATGTTCCAGAACTTGCCGCGCGACATCCTCTGGCGTTTCCCCGCGCATATTCGCGGTTATGCTGTAATACGCGCGCGAGCGCAGATGCCCTTCCACCACATCCACAAGCGTCTTCGCGCTGTCCAGCTTTCGAGGGTCTTCACTCAATAGACGCCGGTTGCTGACAAGACATGCCTGCGATGAGATGATCGTCCCGCCCGTTATGGTCTTTAGCCGGTTCTCACGCATGGTAGTACCACTTTCCGACACATCCGCGATCATGTCCGCAAAGCCCATAGCCACTGCCGCCTCCAACGTCCCGCTCGAATGCACAAGCGAGAACAAGTTGATGCCGCTTCTTAGCAGGAAGCGCTCCACGAGGCGAGGGTACTTCGTTACGATTCGCAGGTCCCGCCCCTGTTGGCGGAACTCCATCGACAAGTCTGCAAGGTCTGCCAGCGACACTACATCCACCCACGAGTCCGGCACTCCCAGCACCAGCCGACATCTACCAAAACCCAGGTCGTCTATTACGATCCCGGAATCGCCGCCTTCGCTTCGCATCTCCAAATATCGGTCTAGCCCCACTATGCCGAGGTCCGCGCTGCCTTCCTCGACCTTTGGCGTAATGTCTGCGCCTCGTTGAAATAACACAGTCACGCCGGGTAAAGCAGGAATGTCTGCTATATAGCGGCGACTATTGCTCCGCGATACGCCAATCCCGCATGAGCGCAGAAACGCTTGTGTAGGCTCGAACAGAGCACCGTCGCTCGATATGGCAAGCCGAAGACCGCCGTTAAGCGCCATTTGTTCCCACTCCCATAGCTGCCTGTGTGCCGCTTTGAAGCGTATCCAGCAGTGTATTCACATTATATGCAAAGCCCATTGCCGGGACGCTGTCGCTCCCACCTAGGGCTTGCACCAGGTCGTCGTACCTGCCACCACCGCCAAGCGCTGCGCCCTCGTCCCCTATTAGCTCGAAAATTACGCCCGTATAATACGATATGCCTCTCGCCATTCCCATGTCCAGATCAACCCGAGACTCTGCGATGCTCATGTCAGAGCTTCGTTCGAGCAGCATTTGTATGCTGTCCAATGGAGCCGCATCCACGCCGCAGGCAACGACGGCCTCTCGCGCGGACTGCAATGTGGCTTCTGGCTCACCGCTCATGCCGGAGAACTTCGACGCAAGGTTGAGCGCCCGTTCGAACTCCTCCGGACAGTTCGCCTGACGCACCTTGCTGAGAAGCCGAGCGATGATGTGGTCGGTCGTCCGTCTGCCCATTGGTTCGGGCATCGACTCCCTGAGCACGCCGTGTATAAACTCTTCGGCGGACTCAGTGCTCATGCTCTCCAATGCGGACTCCAGTCCCAACCCGAGGTCCATGCTGCTGCCGCTAAGCAATCCTACGTCGCCTGCGTGCTTCATCAGACCATCGACCTCGATGACGCCCTCTCCAAGAGCGCCCATATTCCCAATGATGAATAGTTTGGCAGGCTCCGAAAGTCCGAAGGCGTCCAGAAGACTATGCAGCACACCGAGGTGCCCAATTCGCAGTCTGAAGCTGTCAAGTCCCAGCCTTTGCAGACCAGACACGGCGAGCGACACAATCTCGACATCAGCGTCGTCGCCTCCCACTCCAACCAGTTCGGCGCCGGATTGCGTGAACTGGCGGTAGCTTCCCTGCTCTGCCGGAGCGTATCTGAAGACCGGTCCACTGTATTGCCAGCGCACGGGAAGCGTCAGAGTTGCCTCATTGTCAACGAAGTGGCGGATTACGGAGGATGTGAATTCAGGACGCAGGCTGACGGGCGTACCGCCGGGGTCGGTGAAGTTGTACATCCGTCCCGCAAGATCGCCGCCTGCTTTTCGCACAAAAAGCTCAGTCTCCTCGAGCAGCGGTGTATCTATGGGTTCATAACCTCGCGAACTCAGATGAGAACGCAGGTTGGCAAGCACGTCGTCGCTGCGCTTCCACGCCTTTGAGTCGAGGTCGCCCATTCCGACCAAGCCTCGAATCTGCCTACTTACGCTACGATCCCGCAGTTGATTCACGCGACGCCCCGTCTATCTTATAACCTGGCCCAAATACGACGCCATGTTCGCACTTTCACATATTAGTGTCAACAAAAATCGTCCATTCCATATAGGCATGTTAGACTTACACGCAATCCCATTCCGCTTGTGCAATTCGTCCATGCCAATACTGCCGAAAGTCGCAATTATAGTTGACAGCGCCGCCTCTCTACCGGCCGGTTTTCCCGAGCGCCCAGGCTTCTTTGTCGTCCCTATGACGGTTACTATCGGCGGCGCCTCCTATCGCGACGGCATCGATATAACCCCAGCCGAGTTCTACAGCCGCCTCAGGAGCACATCTTCTTCGCCAACGACGTCGGCACCGCCTTCTGCCGCTTATCTCGACGCATTTTGCAGTGCAGCAGAACGGTACGAGTCTATACTCTGCATCACCGCGGGAGGACGATTCAGCTCTTCGTTCGACTCAGCCGCTGCCGCCGTTGAAGAATTCCGCCGACGGTTTCCTGCCGTTGAAATCCGCATTCTCGACTCACTATCTGCCGCAGGCTCTCAAGGTCTCGCCGCGCTTCAAGCATGGCGTGAGGCGCAGCAAGGCGCAACCCTTGCAAGAGTGGAAATGAACGCCATGCGCGTGGTAGAGCGAGTCTCCCTCCTGGCATTCGTGGACACGCTGCGATACCTGCATCGCGGCGGGCGCGTCCCTCTTGCCGCGTACATAGGCGCTTCCCTGATGATGATCAAACCCTTATTCAGATTGCACCATTCGGAAATCGCAACGGTGGCGCGCCCGCGAACCCGCCGCACTGCTATCCGTCGCATGCTCGAACTCATGAAGGAAGAGGCAGGAGCCGCTCCGCTCCACGCAACCGTGATGCACGCGGACGCCGCTAAAGACGCCGAATCCATCAGACAGAGCGTTGACGATGACTTCGACTGTGCCGAGCTGTATGTCAGTGAGTTTACACCCGCAATGGGCGCACACATCGGTCCCGGACTACTGGGCGTCGCCTTCTGGTCCGAATCACCTAGCTCTTAATTCTAACCGTCCTACGCATCATGTTAGTTCCTGTTTTCCGTTTGACACTTCAAGCCCTCTGCTATACATTCGCAGAAACCAATTGGAGGTAACACAATGGCAGGACCCTACTCTATCAAAGCCGACTTCAATGTTCCCATTCAGATGCGAGACGGCACCACAACCTATGCCGACATCTTCAGGCCGGACGCTCCGGGCGAGCAGTTCCCCGTGCTTCTAACCCGAACGCCTTACGACAAGAGCAGCCCACAGAACCGCACCGGCACCCTCGATGTAGTGCGCGCCGCGATGAGCGGATATGCTGCCGTTGTCCAGGATGTGCGGGGTCGTTTCACTTCGGAGGGCGAATTCTACACCTTCGTGAACGAAATCAACGACGGTTACGACTCCATAGAGTGGCTTGCCTCTCAGCCGTGGAGTACCGGGAAGGTCGGCACATTCGGCATATCCTATGTCGGCGCGACCCAGTGGCTCGCTGCCAAGTCGCTGCCGCCATCGTTGACCGCCATAGCTCCGGGCTTCACAGCGCACGACTATCATGAAGGCTGGGCATGGCAGGGCGGCGCTTTTGAGCTTGGCTTCAATCTGTCATGGTCAATCGGCGCGCTCTCCAGCGCTAACTGGGCAACTTTGTCGCAGAGAATCAATAAGGACATCAGCGATGTGAACGCTCTCATCGCATCGAAAGATGCGCTCGAAGGCGGCTTCTCCTACCTGCCAATGCAAGAGTTGCCCGACCTCAAGGAAGGCGTAGCTCCATACTATTACGACTGGCTATCCCACGCCGACTACGACGACTACTGGAAGAAAGTCTGCATCGCTGAGTCCCACTCCGAAATCGCCATTCCCGCTTTCAACGTCGGCGGCTGGTACGATATCTTCCTCGGCGGTACCATCGGCAACTACCGGGGCATGCGCGCCAACGGCGCATCGGAAATCGCCCGCAGCGGCCAACGCCTGCTCATCGGGCCATGGATACACTCCGGGTCCGCGCCCGCAGTCTCCGGTGAGTACAACTTCGGCACCCGAGCGGCAGCCGCAGCCATAGACCTACCCGGCGAATTCCTCCGTTACTACGACCACCACCTCAAGGGCGAGGACAACGGCGTGCCCAACGACCAGCCCGTCCGCGTCTTCGTCATGGGCGTAAACGAATGGCGATACGAAGACGATTGGCCTCTGGAACGCGCCGAGGATGTCAAGTACTACCTGCACAGCGGCGGGCGCGCCAACACTCTCAACGGCGACGGCAGCCTCAGCCCCGAGTCCCCCGGCGACGAGCCGCCCGATGTCTTCGTGTACAACCCGATAGATCCGGTGCCTACCAGCGGTGGAGGCCTGTGCTGCGACCCAGCGTTCATGGCGCCCGGTGCATTCGACCAGCGCCCCATCGAGTCGCGCGCTGACGTTCTTGTCTATTCAACGCCTCCGATGGAGCAGGATACCGAGGTCACGGGCCCAATCACCGTTACCCTCTATGCATCCACATCCGCTGTGGACACGGACTTCACTGCAAAGCTCGTCGATGTAGAGCCGGACGGCTACGCCCGCAACCTTACCGATGGCATCGTCCGCGCTCGCTATCGCACGCCACGCACGCCGGCATCATTCGTCACACCCGGCGATGTTGTCGAGTACAGCATTGATCTCTGGGCAACCGCAAATGTGTTCAAAAAGGGACACCGAATCCGAGTGGAAATCTCGTCGAGCAACTTCCCCCGTTTCGACCGCAGCATGAACACTGGCGGCACGATCGGAGAAGAGGGCACATTCGCCTCCGCGCTCCAGACCGTTCACCATTCCGCCGCGCACCCTTCGCACATCACCCTACCCGTAGTTCCTCGCGCATAGCACCTCGCATAGCACCTATTGCAGATTTGGGGCAGGCAGTAGAGAGCCTGCCCCGCAAAATTCCAGGACTTCTCGTGAATCTCTTCGATCTCCCAGACCCACTCCCCGATGATGAAGAGTTTACAGAGTTACTTCGCTCCAAAGACCTGAGAGTCGAACGCATTGTGTCCTCCGGCCAGACCACACCACCAGGCGAATGGTACGATCAGGAGCAGGACGAATGGGTAGCTTTGATACAGGGTGAAGCCGTCATCGAATACGAGAATGGCGGAAAACTGAGACTATCCGCCGGCGACCACGTGTTGCTGCCTGCCCATTGCCGCCACTGCGTCGCCTACACCAGCAGTGACCCTCCGTGCATATGGATTGCCGTCTTCGGCAATTTGGCATGAAGACAAAAGCGGCAGGCTTGAAAAAGCCTGCCTTGGACACTTGGGGAGGTTCTGGCGCGCCTGAAGGGATTCGAACCCCCAACCCTCGGTTCCGAAGACCGATGCTCTGTCCATTGAGCTACAGGCGCACAGCGTTCATCATCATTATAGCAGGTGTTTTCTACTTGTCATTCCAAGCGCAGCGAAGAATCTAAAATCCTCCCCACCCTATACACTTTTCCAGTTTCACTTAGAGCTTTGCAATCACATCTCTGAAATTCTCGCTGCCCCTCGACCGCAGACTCATATCCTCCCGTACTTCAAGGTCCCCGGCATCCTCCAGCAGTTCGATGTGAGCGACTATCTCCGACAGCGCCATATACAGGTTGCCGCCAATCAGCTTGCGCCGTGCGAAGACGCCTCGCGTGATGTGTTCTAGGGACGTCGGCTCCGTGCCCATCCTGTGCAGAATCCTCCCCAGCCGCACGACGTGATGCTGCAATATGTCCTCTGCCCGTTCCGTCGTCTCGAAGTTGAACTTACCCTTGCTGAAGAAACGGTGCGCCGGCAGCACTGCCACACCCTCTCCTAGATTCGCTATCAGCCGCAGCGACCGTAGATAAGTTTCCAACCCGTATATATCGTCCTCGCAATGGTAGTGCAATGGCACCTTGTTCCGAATCTCAGGGCTGAACCGGGCCTTGGTCGTGGGATGCGGTGTTATCTCCGGCAGCACATGGTCGCCCGTGAAGACCAGCCCGTCCAGAGTGACGCAAATCTCGTCCGGGGAATGCCCAGGCGCATGCATGAATCCCAGATCGCCCGAACTGTCGTCATCCCGTACGCTGCGACTCACTTGAAACCGCCGCCGCGTCTCCACATATCGCCTCTGTCGGTCCGCGTACCCTGTGGACTGCCGCGCGGCTTCTGCCGAGTTGCTGACTCGGTCCGCATTTACCACTCTCTGCATCTCGCGCTGCAACGGAGAAGACGGATTGCGCTGTATGTCCCATGGATTGTACTGGAGAAGGTGAGTGTAGATGTCGTGCGCCCAGATTTCCGCCTCCGCTTCTTGAGCAAGCTGCCCCGCGGCGCCGTCGTGGTCCTGGTGCCCGTGAGTGATGAGCACGCGCTCGATGTCGCGCACCTGGTAGCCAGTCGCCTCCACGCCGTCCGCCAGATGCCGGTACGATCCCGTAGCGCCTGCGTCAATCATGGTCATCCCATTATTCTCGAACAGGTACGCCCAAGTTGGCCCCGTGCGGGAATCGTTGTCCTGCGGCACGCCTATGGCGTAGATGCGTCTCCCCTGTTCTGTCTCCAGACGGACGACCATCCGGTTGCCGTCCGAATCGCCTGCGCGCACCGTTATAACGTCTCTGAACTGGGAAGTCAAAGCAGGTCTCCGTTCTGGGTCAAAATCGCGCAATTTGGCACGGAAGACATAATAGTGGGATAGAAGGTGGGGTGGGTGAGGAGATTTGAACTCCCGATCTCCAGGGCCACAACCTGGCGCCTTAACCGCTGGGCCACACCCACCGCGCACAACTCGATTTTAGCAGTCAGTGAACTCGGCGGTCAACCATTCGTGCGTTTTTCCACTTTCAGAAACATCACGGCAGCAGAAGCAGGCAACCTCCACAGCTGCCCGTCCTGATTGTCCCGACTATGCTGTTCACTGATGTCCAATGCGAACTCTACTCGATCAGCAACCCTAATTCGTCCTTCGTAGTTAACGCTTCCAGCAGTTCGTCAATCATCACGTCTTGCTTCGTATGGTGACGCAACGGCAACGAAGGATTAACGCGATAAACATTGCTCCTGCCTTCTTTCCGTCTCTCGATGTATCCTGTAATCTCCAGGTCCGAAATTATCTTATGAGTCGTCCGCTCTGTGACGCCGATATGGTTCGCTATTTCGCGAGCCGTGCTGCGAGGGTTACGAAATATGAAGGACAATACCAATCCGTGATTGGTTATGAATGTCCATCGCTCAGATGTGGTCAAGATGTGGCTCCGCATTTGCTCGAAAGTGGGGATGAATCTTATCACAGCCTTCTGAACTCATACAATAAAAAACCATCATCGAGATAACATTTCCGTTTAGGTGAATGGATAGTAATTTCACCTCTATTCCAGCTTTCTCCATAGAGGGAGAAAGGGTTTCTGTCCCATGGAAGGGAATACTGTCCCGCATCGACAAGAAATATGTGCAAGCATGGTTTTGAGGACGGTGGGGACGCGTTTTCACTACCATTCGTCTTAGACAGGCTTTAGACCGTCGAGGGACATCTGAAAGCGGTGAATACGGACGCAGGAAAGCTAGTCCGCCAGATCGCACACAAGCTGTACGAGTGTACGGACAGGCACACCGGTCGCCCCCTTGACTGTCGCGCCCTTACTGCCCCGCGCCCGCGCAGTCCCCGCTATGTCAAGATGTACCCACGGCGCACCGTCATTGAATTCCCCGATTATCAGCGCGCCCGTGATTGAGCCGGCGCCTCTGCCACCGGTATTCTTGATGTCCGCTATGTCGCTACTGTACTGCGACTTGTACTCGTCGAACATCGGCAGCGGCCAAGCCCTTTCCCCCACTGTGTTTGCAGAATTAACAACCTGCTGTGTGAAGTTGTCGTCATTCCCGAACGCCCCCATGCACTGGTCCCCCAGTGCAATCGACATTGCCCCGGTCAGCGTTGCCACGTCAACCAGACGGTTCAGTCCTATCGACCGCGCGTATGACATGGCATCCGCCAGCACCAGCCTGCCCTCCGCATCCGTATTATCGATTTCGATGGTTTTGCCGTTCATCGCCCGCACCACGTCCCCGGGACGCTGTGCCGTCCCGCTCGGCATGTTCTCCGTCGCCGGAACAATCACCGTTACATTGATCGTCGGTTTCAGCTGCGCGATAGCTTGCATCGCTGCAATCACAGACGCGCCGCCAGCCATGTCCCCCTTCATTGTCAGCATGCCGGCAGCGTTCTTGATGTCCAGTCCCCCGCTGTCAAAGGTGATGCCTTTGCCAAGCAGACCTATGTTGTTCGCTGCATCATCGGGGTCACCCTCGTAGTTCATGATGATGAATTTAGGTGGCTCCTCGCTTCCCTGCGCCACACCCAGCAGCGCGCCCATCCCCATTTCGGCCATCCACGCGCGCTCTTTCACCTCCAAATCCACGCTATGCGCCTGAGCTACTTCGAGGGCACGCTCCGCCATCATGGAAGGGGTCATGTTGTTGGCAGGCTCGTTCGCCATGTCGCGACAGAAGTTCACCGCCTCTCCGACAATTCGCCCCTCTCCCACACCCTGCTGCAGAGCATCCAGCTTACCTTCATCGAACTCCACGACGGTTATTTCGGATAGGCTGCCGCCGGATGAGTTCGACTTGTACTTGTCGAAGCTATACAATCCCATCACAATGCCCTCGGCAAGCGCCTGCGCGCTCGCCCGGTCGTCCAGCCCGGCGATTCCTGCGCCGTGTACGATGGTCGCCGCCGACTCCACGCCGATGCCGTTCAGTTGCCGTGCCGTCTCAGCTGCCGCGCTCCGGACACCGTCGAGAGTGAACGACTCGGCTGCGCCCAGCCCGGCCACCAGCACACGCTTTGGCGCAATGCTCCCCAGTGTATGTATCAGCGTCAGTTCTCCCCGCTTCCCTCTAATCTCTCCGTCCGCGATCAGTGCCGAAATCGCGCCGTTCATAGCCTTGTCCACAGCACCCGTCGCGCCGCCCGGCGTCGTGACTCCTTCGAAAAGGTTCACAACGATTGCGCCCACGTCCTGCTGGGCTATGTCGCCTGCAACCACTTTGATTTCCATCGTCAATCCTCCATTGTCTGCAAATTACGCGCCCATTATATGCCAGCGCCCGCCCGTTCTGCTATCCTTGCGTAATACAAGCAGTGATGGGCATAGTTCATTTCACCTCCATCCCCCTGTCTGCACAGGGGCGGGTACTTCGCCCATCAAGAGGGAACAAACACCAACGAAGGAGCAACCCAGTGGCAGAACGCACCATATCCCAGACGGAGACCGACCTGATTCAGAGGGCACATCGCGTGATGCCCGGCGGCAGCCTCGGCAATATCGGTAGAGACATCGTAATCACCGAAGGCAGCGCCGGCAGGGTGCGCGACGCCAGCGGCAACGAGTATGTGGACTACTTGCTCGGCTCGGGTCCGATGCTAATAGGCCACGCGCATCCTGAAGTCAACGAGGTCGTCCGCGAACAGGTTGCGAAAGGAACAACCTTCTTCGCCAACAACGATCAGGCAATCTTGCTCGCCGAGGAGCTTGTGAACGCGGTTGCCTGTGCCGACAAGGTGCGCTTCACCAGCAGCGGGACCGAGGCGACATTCTATGCGCTCCGCACCGCTCGCGCGTATCGTAAGCGAGACAAGATTCTGAAGTTCGAGGGGGGCTACCACGGCATGCATGACTACGCCCTGATGAGCATGTCCCCGGGCGCGCCGCACGACTTCCCGCGCCCCACTCCCGATTCGGCAGGCATCCCGCGCGCAATCGAAGACGAAGTGCTGATCGCCCCGTTTAACGACCTACAGACCGCCCGCACAATCATTGAGCGGCATCACGAAGAACTCGGCGCGGTCATCGTAGAGCCGTTTCAGCGTCTGTTGCCGCCCAAGCCCGGATTCCTTCAGGGCATCAGAGAGGTAACGGCCCAGCACGGCATCCCACTGATATTCGATGAAGTCGTAACGGGCTTTCGCTTTGCCTATGGCGGCGCGCAGGAGTTCTACGGCGTAGAGCCTGACATGTGCTCGCTTGGCAAAGTCATCGCGGGTGGTTTTCCTCTCGCGGCAGTCGCAGGCAACGAAGAGCTTATGAGCCACTTCGATGCCTCCTCCACTGAGACGGATGGTTTCCTACCGCAGATCGGCACGCTTAGCGGCAACCCTGTAGCCGCCGCCGCCGGACTAAAGACTCTGGAAATTCTCAGGCGTGAGGGTACTTACGAGCGCATCTTCGCCACGGGAAACCGGCTCAAAAACGAACTTCAGCGCATGCTCGATGAAGCCGAAATTCCGGCAAGTGTCGTCGGCGAAGCTCCTCTGTTCGACGTGTTTTTCACCGACCAGGAAATAATCGACTACCGCTCCACGCTTCTCGCGGACAAGCAGATGCTGGCTCGGTTCAACGAACTGCTTCTTGCTCGCGGTGTCCTCAAAGGCGACACAAAATTCTACATATCCCTCGCCCACACTGCTGCCGACGTGCAGCAAACCCTCGACGCCTTTGCCGCTGCCGTCGATGCGCTGAATAGCTAACCTGTTCACACACAAAAACGCCGATTATGGGTTCTAGTAACACAATCGGCGTTTTGCGCCCTCCCCGCCTACGCTCATCCCATCCCCACATCAATAGTCGCCTAATGCAAGGCAAAAGCGGTTACGATTTTCGTAATTTCTTCGCCCATTTGTAGGAATAACTATTCACTAAACACAAATCGATGAATCATTTGGTTTGGAATTCTCCAAAAACGTGGCTGATATTTCAATTGACTTGAGTTCGGGACAGAGCATAGGTTTGATAGACGGAGGGGGAAAGGCTCATGTGGAGAAGGTCTGATGTCAGGTTGTGATCAGTGAGCTTTTCGCCTTCACATATCTGTATTTGTAGTCTGTAATTTGCTCTCAGATTGGAGAGCTTACACGAAGCGGCTTGGACACAAAGCCGCACTTTCGTCTCAGATGCGGATACTCTTTATCACCCGGACGTCGGCGAACATATCGCTCCAATGATGGTCGCCGCAACTCCTAAAGGAGAAAACCGTGAATTTAGGAACAACTACCATCGATGTGGTAAGCGACGGCACGTTTCTGATGGATGGCGGATGTCTGTTCGGCCAAGTCCCCAAGGCAGAATGGGAATTGCAAATAAAGCCCGACAGACGCAATCGAATCCGTTTAGCATTGAACTGCCTGCTAGTTCAGACCCCCGAGTTCAACATCCTTGTCGATACAGGAGTCGGCTCCAAGCGCCAGGACAAGATGAAAGAGCTCATCCGGCTGAATGGCAACAAGCTGCTCAGGGGCCTCAAGGCACGCGGCATTACGGCGCGCGACATCGATGCCGTGATTCTGAGCAATCTGCACTTCGACCACTCAGGCGGATGTACTAAGCTGGATCGCTCGGGCACTCCGGTACCCACCTTTCCTAAGGCAAAATATCTTGTGCAGGAAAGCAGCTGGAATGAAGCCAACTCTCCCAATGAGCGCTACAGAGACACATTCTACGACGACGACTTTCTGCCGCTTGCGGATCGCGAGATGATCGAGTTCATAGAGGATAACCATGAAGTCATCCCAGGATTGTCGGTCAGGGTAACGGACGGACCGTCGGAAGGCCATCAGATAGTGCTAGTAGAGCGCGGAAGCGAGAAGATTGCCTACGTAAGCGACCTCATTCCAACGCCATATCACATTCCCCTACCCTACATCCCTGCAATGCACGAGTACCCGAACATTACACTTGAGCAAAAACGTCAGTTCATTGAGATGGCGATCGAAGGTGGCTGGTTGGTGGTCTTCGGGCACGCCTTCGAGCAGAACGCAGGATACATTACGCAGAAAAACGGCGCAATTCAGTTCCTGCCGGTCGAGTTGTAGGCGCCGACTGCGGGCAAAGGTGGAATATGACACTGTGAGGGAGCGCTCATATGCGCTCCCTTCTCTTGTCCCGATTAGTTTAAGTCGGCTTCCACAATGCCGTCATTTGCCAGAGCGGTCAGTGTCACCGGCGTTACTTCATTCAGCAGAGAACGCACGCGCTTCGTCCTCACGCGAATGTAGTCCTCGGTTAAGCCGAGCCAGCACGTAGAAGCATCACGTCTGCTCCGGCTCTCCCAGAGTACCCGGCGAGTGGCGCCAATTCTGCTAAGCCTGAATTGACGTGCCTGCCGCTTCGCAAGCTCAAGCAATGCCCGCGTCCGCTGGCCCTTAACATCCGGCGATAGATGACCTTCGTAGTGTGCCGCGCCGGTGCCGGGCCTAACAGAGTACGGGAACACATGCATGTCGGTGAAGCCGATACGCTCACACAACTCATAAGTATCCCGGAAGTCGCCGTCCGATTCTCCGGGAAATCCTACGATCACATCCGCGGTGATACTGGCGTCCGGTATCCGGCTGCGAATCCGCTCAACGGTCTCCTCGTATTCTCGGGAATTATAGCGCCGACGCATCTTTCGCAATATGGAGTCGCTGCCGCTCTGAAGAGGCATGTGGAAGTGCGGACAAAGACGCCGGTCATCCCACAGCGCGAGCAACTCGTCCGTCATCTCTTTCGGCTGTAAGGATGAAACGCGCAGACGCTCAATATCCGTTCGTGCAATGATTGCCCTGATTAATGATACGAGCGAAGACCCATCCAAGTCGAACCCATACGAGCCTAGTTGCGTGCCCGTCAGCACAACTTCCTTATAGCCACTTGCGACGTGCGCGCTAACCTCGCCCACTAGTTCATCGGTCGGTATGCTGCGCTCTCTGCCGCGCACCTTGGGTACGATGCAATAAGCACAGACCTGATTGCACCCTTCCTGTATCTTCACCATCGCCCGGCTGCGGTCAACGGTCGGGCTTACATATTCGGCCTCGTCTCCGGTCGCGCAGGGGACAGCATGCTCGCCTCTCCAGTCCAACACCTGTCGCACTAGACGAGGCTTCTGCACATTGCCAAATACCAGGTCAATCTCCGCAATCGCCTCCAATGCCTCCGGAGTACGCTGAGCGTAGCAGCCGGTTGCGACTATCGTAGCCTTCGGATTCCGGCGCCGAGCCGCTCTCAACGCATGTCGCGCCTTCCTGTCCGCAACATGCGTCACCGTGCAACTGTTGACCACATACACGTCCGCGTGCTCATCTTCCGCCACCTGCACAAGACCGGCTTCCTTGAATTCGCGCGCAATGACGAGTGTATCTGCCTGGTTCAGTTTGCAGCCATGCGTCTCGATAGCGAATGTTCTCGTGTGGTGATTTTCCTGCATTGACATATTGCCTTCCGCGTTCGACATGCGTACCTATGCTATTATAAGAACTTGCCGAACAGGTGGTCAATTCACAGGTATTCACTCCCCAGCTTTGAGGTCAGAACGAGCCGCATGTGCACGCACGACGACACTGGAACATCGACAAATGTATTTCGCCGAGAGGATGCGCATTGGACGGAACGCGCTCGCCGAATGGTTGCCTACCATCGAGATGCGTTCGACTTCATTCGCCGAGCTCCCGAACATTTCCCGGTAAGTTCGGAGCACGTCGAGTTGGTTATGCGATTATGGGTAGATGCGGATGACTTAGACTCCCTCATACTGCCATTGCTTGATGCACTGAATGTCGAACTTCTCGATGGTATGGCTGAGTTAGACACGACACGGGGAGTTTCCGCCCAGCCGCCAGCATTCGGAGCGCTCGAGGGATCGGATGCCGAAGAGGTGGTTTACCAATGCATCTGGTCGCTGAATTGGGAGTCCGGTCAAGGCGTTTCCGTGGCGCTGTCGGTTACCTCAAGCGGCGTGTTCTATATGCAGGCGCGAGGCAGCACTTCCAATCGCGAACATCGGATTGGCTTTCCCCCTACGGAGAGCGCCCTCCAAGAGGCACTAACGTCGGCGTATGTTGCTGAGGCGACTTCACGACCTAAGGGCGCATCTATTCCATAAGGTATCCATAAACCCTCAAGACTGCTATAGTTCTCGTTAGGAGCCGCTTATATGCAGCACACAAATAATAGAGTTCAAGGCCGCTTGAAATCCGAGTGAGTCGGATTCCAAGGCGCGCCGGACCTACAGGAACTGGAGCGTACTTCTGATGAAAAACCGAGTTGTCATCACCGGCATAGGAATTGTCAGCCCGTTGGGACTTAACCGTCAGTCCACTTGGCGGAGTCTGGTCGCGGGTGAGTCCGGCGTTGCACCAATCGCGTCGTTCGACGCCGAAGGCTACAAGACCACCATCGCGGCTGAAGTCAAGGACTTCGATGCCGCCTCATTTGTTGGTAGGAAGGAAGCCCGCCGGATGGACCGGTTCGTGCAACTTGGCGCAGTAGCTGCGCTCGAAGCCGTTGAGCACGCCGATCTTAGTATCACCGAGGAGAACAGCACTCGCGTCTCGGTAATGATTGCAAGTGGTATCGGAGGCATCATAACTCTCTCCGAGCAGGTTGGAGTCCTCGGCTCTCGTGGACCTTCTCGCATTAGCCCGTTTCTAGTTCCTATGATGTTACCGGATATGGCATCCGGGCAGGTGTCCATCATGCTTGGCGCAAGAGGCCCGAACTATTCTACCGTCTCAGCCTGTTCAAGCGGCGCAGATTCCATCGGGCAGGCTCTGGAAGTTCTGCAGGAAGGCGATGCCGATGTGGTCCTTGCCGGAGGCTCCGAAGCCGCAATATGTCCGATTGGCGTCGCCGGATTCAACGCCTGCCATGCACTATCCACGCGCAATGACGACCCTAAGGGCGCATCCCGCCCGTTTGATGTAGGAAGGGACGGTTTTGTAATGGGCGAGGGCGCTGCCGTGCTCATTATGGAGACGTTGCAGTGCGCCATTGAGCGCGGCGCGAAACCGATAGTGGAAGTTGTCGGCTACGGTTCCACGGCAGACGCGAATCACATAACACAGCCCGCTCCGGAAGGAGAGGGCGCGGCGCGCGCCATGAAAATTGCCATTCACAAAGCGGGTTTACAGCCGGACGAAATCGGCTATGTCAATGCCCACGGCACTTCGACTCCTCTCAACGACAAGTATGAAACCATGGCGATGAAAGGTGTGTTCGACGAAGAGGCTTACAAGGTATCGATTAGCTCCACAAAGTCCATGACTGGGCATCTACTCGGCGCAAGCGGCGCGCTTGAGGCCGCTATCACGTCTCTCGCTCTTGCCGAGGAGACGATACCTCCTACCATCAACCTGCATAACGCCGACCCCGATTGCGATCTAGACTACACGCCAAACGTAGCACGGCAAGGTCGCATAGACGCCGCGCTCAGCAACTCATTTGGTTTCGGCGGTCACAATGCCTCTCTTGCGTTCCAGCGCTATGAAGACTAGGATTTACCTCACCCGCCGCCACGTGTGAAAGTAAAGCGCAGACAATGAGTGTGAGTATCAAGCGTTGGAAGCTACGCGAATTCCCCCCATTCGGCTTTGCAAGCCAATTGGGATTCACGCCCTTTCACGCTCACCTGCTTTACAATCGCGGCATACGAACCGCAGGAGACGCAGAACTATTCCTGAACTCCGACGAACGCCTGCTGAACGACCCGAGATTGCTGCCGGATATGGACAACGCGGTTGCAAGGTTGCGACGCGCGATTGAGGACGGCGAGCATATAGGGGTATTCGGCGACTTTGACGCGGACGGCATCACCGGCACGGCGCTGCTGTTGACTGCTCTGCGAGAGTTTGGGCTAAGAGTAACACCACATATCCCCCACCGCGTTGAGGATGGGCACGACCTCAAGCCGAAAGCTATCCGTCATCTGGATGAAGAGGGGATCTCCCTGCTTATAACCGTGGACTGCGGCGCCAACGCAGAAGACGGGGTGAACGAAGCTGTGAAACTGGGCATCGACACCATCATAACCGACCACCACAGCCTCGCAGACACCTGGCCTGCCGCGCATGCGCTCATCAATCCAAGACATCCGGACTCGCGCTACCCTTTCGGCGAGTTGACGGGCGTAGGTATGGCGTTCAAGCTAATCGAGGCACTGTACGAAGACATGAGATTGCCACGCCCCGAACACCTCCTTGAATTTGTCGCGCTTGGCACCGTGGCGGATGTCGGCGCGCTCACGGGCGAGAATCGCTACTTGGTCAAGCGCGGCTTGGAGTACATCAACCGCACCGAGAATCCCGGGATACGCGCTCTAGCAGCGAAGGCCCGAATGAAGATGGGAGCAATCGACACGGAAGCACTCTCATTTGGTATCATTCCCCGACTCAATGTTGCCGGCAGACTCGGCAGCGCCGACATCAGCCTGGAATTGCTGACGACCGAGAGAGCGGACAGAGCACAATCCCTGGCAGGTGAGATTGAATGCCAGAATCTGGAGCGTCAGGAGCTTACCAGACAAGCCGTAGCCGAGGCGGAATGGCAGTTAGAGGCTAAGGAGGAACTGCCGAACATCCTCATAGTCAAGAGTCCGGACTGGATTGTTGGCGTGCTAGGACTGATTGCGGGACGACTTGCCGAAAATCACTACCGCCCTGCCATTGCCGTGTCGATGAAAGAAGAAACGAGCCGAGCCAGCGCGCGCAGCATTCCTGAATTCAACATAGTGGAGGCGCTGCGCCAGAACGCGCATCTCTTTGATCAGCATGGCGGTCATCCGCAGGCGGCGGGGTTCACCATCCCAACCGCCTCCCTTCCTAAGCTGGAGCAGAATCTTGAGCGTATTGCTGTGGAGCGTCTTGACGGACACGATCTAGCTCCATCGCTTGACATAGACTGCGAGGTGCAGTTGTCAGCCTTTACGCCCCAGAACTTTGACTTCATCCAATCACTTGCGCCCTTCGGAGAGGGCAACCCGGCGCCCGTCTTTCTGACACGAGCTGTCCGAGTGCTTGAAGCGCGCCTCGTCGGAACAAATAGGCAGCACCTCAAGATGCGCCTTGGACAACGTGGAACTACGATAAGCGCCATCGCGTTCAATCAGGGCCACAAGGTGCGCGAGACGCGCCGGTTCATAGACGTAGTATATACCGTCGGACTAGACACTTGGGGTCAGTATCCCAGGCTCCAGATGACAGTTCAGGACTTGCAAGCGGCGGTCTAGCAATCAGCCTCTTCGCTCACGCCGTCTGCGCTCGGCGCGCGAGAGCCTCCGCGCGCGCCGCTCCTTGATCTCTTCACCTTCCACAGCGGATTGCTCAGGAGTAGTCGGGCGGGCTTTAATCACGAGAATCGGAATAGTGATTGCCAGTACCAGAATCGCTATAAAGTGCGCCTCCTGGAGTCCCAGCGCCCACACCTTGTCCTGGCGGAGGAACGTTACCATGAAGCGCCCGATCGCATAAAATGCAAGGTAAAGAGCGAACAACATCCCGTCCGGGCGCAGTCTGTCTCGAAGCTTCCATATGATGAACAAAGCTCCCAGATTCCAGAGCATCTCGTAGGCTATGACCGGTTGAACGGGCACTCCTACCCCATTGGCGCAAACCCTTGCATCGCTTTCCGGGCGGACCCAGTTGAAGGCGAGAATGAAGTCCGAAGCTGCTCGCGCGCAATGCTCGCCGTTGACGATGTCGCCGAGCCTGCCTATCGACTGTACCAGCAGTAATGCGGGCGCGGTCAAATCCGCGATTGTGCCAATTGGGTGTTTGTTGATATAGGCGTACGCAGCTCCTCCTATAAAACCGCCCAGTATGCCGCCCCAAACACCGATGCCGCCTCCCCAGATGAACAGTATCTGCAACAAGTTGTACTGGTAGAAGCCCCAGTTATCGATGACATGGACGAATCGGGCACCAATTATGCCGCCGATAATCGCCCAGATTGCTATGGAGTAAATGTCGTCCGGATAGATCCCCTTCATCGGCGCCCAGCGTCCTACCAGATATACTGCGGTAGCTACGGCTATAAAGCTGAAAAAGCCGTGCCAACTCAGCAGAAAGGATCCCGACGAGATTAGAAAGGGTCCCAGGTCAATTTCAATCATATGCTTCTTCTATTTGCTTCTATTTGATAGATCTCACTCGAAGACGCCAATTCGAATGCCTTGAATTGGCTACCGATGCTATATTACCAAACCTACACGGCAGAACGAAAATAGCGGGATGGAGTTGATATGTCAATAGAATGATAACAGGCAACCAGTCCATTCGTTATGATAAAATGAAAGTCAAAGAAAATAAATTTGGAGCGTTCAAGTCAGTTGCAAAGCCATGTTGACGGATTTCTAAACTATATGATGGTCGAGCGAGGCATATCGCCGAATACGCTGACGGCATACAGAAGCGACCTCTC